>NZ_JAMXOT010000305.1 GCF_024220515.1 Oscillatoria sp. HE19RPO | reverse complement strand
GTTGATCCGGAACTACGAACGTTCTGGAGGTTTTATTTTTTGGAGTTCCCTAAGCCCGCCTGTGCGGGCTTTATTCTTGCAGCCTTAGCCCTAAGCTCATTCTGACGGTGGATATAACGCTTCTCATCTCCATCGGGACTCCCCTCACCCCAAACCCCTCTCCCAGAACGGGAGAGGGGCTTTGAGAAAACTCATCATACGGAATCTGGTTGTCAAAGGTCTGTGAAAACCCGCAGGCTTAAGCCTGGGGCACTTGCGGACGAAGCGGTGCCTGCGCGGGCTAAAAGAAAACCCGCAGGCTTAAGCCTGGGGCTATACGCACGAAGCGGTGCCTGCGCGGGCTAAAAGCGAAAACCTACTTTGACCAACCGGACTTGGTAGAAACAGCCCAATCGTTCCCCCTGGGCAATCCGTGATATTGACTGAACAAGACGGGTACAGAACCCCAGAAAACTGTGGGGCTATTTGTTACCGCTTTGGGTGCAAAATGTCAAGAAATTATGATATAAAAAATTAGAATTAAGGTAGTCAATTTATCAGTTATGTTATAAGAATAGTTATAGGATTAAAACTTATCGGATTTTAGGAATCAACCGTAAAACCCTTGGGCTTCGACTTCAGAACGCGACTGCCTAGGGTAACAGAAAACAGCTAGTCCTTGTTATCGGAGTGGGAAATTTATTCTCAGCTTTCCTAAAAACAAGGAAACCTCTGTGGAGTGCAGGAGCGGAACTATACGAACTGCTCATTCCCAAAAGCTTATACCTCCCCATCCCTACCCAGAATTGGGGTCAATTCAAGGCAGAGAGGGTTAAAGACTAGAAAGCACTCAATTTCCAGAGCGATTTGTCAATAAACCTAGACATCAAGTGAGTAGGAAAACGACGATGGATTGCAGTCACATTCAATTTCGCGATCGCAAAGAAGATGTAGATATCCAACAGCTTAAAAGGCTATTTGAACTCACCGCTTTTTGGGCGCGAGAGCGAAAAATTGAGGATTTAGCCATCGCGATCGCCAACAGCGATCCTGTGATTACCGTTTGGGAAGGAGAGCGCCTGATTGGGTTAGCCCGCGCCACCTCCGACGGCATTTATCGAGCTACGATTTGGGATGTGATCATTCACCCGGAATATCAAGGTGTCGGATTGGGACGCAAATTAGTCGAAACCCTCTTAAGTCATCCCCGGATGAATCGAGTCGAGCGAGTTTACCTCATGACCACTCATCAGCAACGATTCTATGAGCGGATTGGGTTCGAGGAAAACTCAACCACGACAATGGTTCTCTACAATAACCAAAACTTCACGGAAGAACTGAAGACTCGCGAAGTGCTAATGGAAGCGAGCATTGAAGCCTAGTTATTTCTGAACCCTCTACCCCTCGAAGCTCCTCCGACACCGGACCGGCTTCAACGATTTCTAAATGACCGCCCATCAGTTCCAAAATGCTCTGATTCATCATCAAAATCGTACCTGGGGACAGATCGACCTCAGTTTCTGAGGTACTTTCCTTGCGGTTCTGTTGGAGTTGCAGAAAATCCAGGGGTTCGGAAAAACAATGAGGCGGGAGGGGAAGATCAATAGAGATGATCACATCACCCTCCTGGGGTTTACCCTGGGTTGATTGGCTTGATCCAGATAAGGGGGAAACTTTTGCAGAAATGCCAATGCGACCATTGCCAACTGGGTTAATCGCCAGATCAATAAAGGTCACCAGCACCTGAGTCAGACATCGCTGGTCCGCCCGAATGGAAATTTTGGGGTCCGGTTGGGAAATGTGCAACGAGATATTGCGGTTTGCCGCTTGGAGTTCAGTTAAATAATGAACTTCTTCAAACACATCAGCCAGATGCAGAATTTCCATTTTGAGGGGGTTACGACCTTCCTCAATCCGAGAGACTTCGATAATGCGATCGAGCATTTGAATCATCTTGTGAACCGAGTTATTGGCCTGGACCAAAAACTCGCGTTCTTCTGCTGGATTATCACATAAATCGCTTAAAATTAATTGATGAACGCCGATTAAACTATTTAAAGGCGATCGCAATTCATGGGAAATTCGAGACAAAAAACCCGCTTTAAACTGACACATTTGACGAGTCAGCAGATAATCCAACTGAGTTTGTTTGAGGCGAGTCGATAGGTTAGAGTCTCCTGAATGTTTACCTTGACTTGAGGGGAAATTGGCACTCCGATCCGGGCGGTAGCGCGATCGCATCAGCCATCCACTCCCAAACCCAAACCCCAAGGCACCGATTGCAGAGATCCAATAGATCCAGTCCATAGTTTGCCCGAAATTCCAACCTAATTTCTGAACGCTGATTGCGGTTAGGAGAAACATGGCATCCCCGCTCATTTTCCCCTATCCTCGCTGTTTGAGTCTAACTGAATGACACCTTGACGAAGAATTTCCCAACTTTGCCCCGTCCATTTGGCCACGGTGGAAGGGACCCCACTGGCTGTCGCCTTCGGTTCCGACTGATCCCATTCCAGGGTCACCACCTGGGGAAAGCGCAAACCAATCTCTGCCATTGTTTGCAACGGGGGTTCCCCACTGAGATTGGCGCTTGTCGTGGCTAAAGGGCCCGTTTGAGCCAAAATTCTGCGGGCGATCGCCTGATTGGGAACTCGAATCCCGATGGTACTCGGGTCAACCGGATTCATCACCGAGGGAACCGCAGCAGAGGCCGGTAAAACCAATGTTAACGCACCGGGCCAATGTCGGTTCGCTACTCCTTGCCAAATGTGCAACTCCGTCTCGGTGCTTTTGACAAAAGGCCAGAGGTCCGCTTCTGTGGCCCCCATCAAAATTAAGGGTTTATCCAGACTGCGTTGTTTCACGGCAAAGATGGACTCAGCGCGATTCGGCAGGACCGCTAATGCGGGGACCGTATCCGTGGGAAAACTCACCACCTGGCCCGCCCGGGCCGCCTCAATCAAGACTTGTTCTGAAACTGCTGTCATCGTGGCGTGTAGGACCCTTAACGTTAACTACGGTAAGCTCGGGCAAATCGTTCAATCCCTGCTAAATCTGAGAATATCTCAATTTGGGTATAACTGCCTTGGTCTTGGAGTAACTCGGTGACAGCAGGGGCCTGTCCCGCCATCATTTCCAAGAGCAAAATCCCACCGGGAGATAAGTAAGTCGGTGCAGTGGCAATTAGATGGCGAATGCAGTCTAATCCATCGGGTCCACCATCCAGGGCGATCGCCGGTTCATGGTGGGCGACTTCCGGTTCTAATTCCCTCAGCAGGGCGGTGGGGATATAGGGGGGGTTGGAGATAATGCCCCGGAGTCGGTTGAGTCCCTGGAAGGGATGTAAGGGTTCAAACCAGGACCCGCAATAAAAGTGAATGCGATCGCCGTATCCGAGATTTAAGGCATTCTCCTGGGCGATCGCCAGGGCCTCTTCTGAACGGTCCACCGCATGAAGGGTGATGTTTGGCAAGACTTCTGCCAAACCTAGGGCGATCGCCCCACTGCCGGTCCCCAAATCTGCCCAGTCGCCCTCAGTTAAGGGGGTGTCTGGGTGCGGGCGTGACTCGGATTGGGCTGCATTCAGGGCTAAATCAATAGCCCACTCGGTTTCCGGGCGGGGGATCAGGACCCCAGGACTGACCCCTAAAGAAAAATTTCGCCAGGGGGTGACCCCGGCGAGATATTGGACTGGAACTCGATTTTGAATTCGTTGTTGCCACTGTTCCTTGAGTTGAGCCAAGGGGCGATTGAGGGGAATGTGCCCTCGCCCTTTGTAGGAGTCCAGACGCAGGGCTAATTTATCCAAATCACTCACCGATAGCAGTAGCCAATCTAGCTCCTCCACCGGCACATTGGCGGCTATGGCAGCGGCGCGAGCTTCCTGACGCCACTGCCACAGTTCTAACCCAGAAACCGCAGGATCAGATGAACGGCTCATCGATAGTTTGGTCCTTTATCTGCGATCGTTTCCCCTAGCATCAATGGTTCTGGGTGTTTTCGTCAAGGGGGCAACCGCCTGATACCAAATCCGGTTGGTAAAAGTCGATTTTCGTTTTTAGCCCGCGCAGGCACCGCTTCGTCCGCAAGTGCCCCAGGCTTAAGCCTGCGGGTTTTTATAGACCTTTGACAACCGGATTCCGTATGAGTTAAGGTTGTGCCGGTGCGGGTTGGGGTCTGGATTGGATATATTGTAAGGTTTCCGTGGAAGGAACCAGGACAATTTTTGTCACCGCTGGGTCATCATTATTTTCTAACTCTTCGATGACTTTATCCAGATTACTGACTCGAACATCAATGCTCGGTGCTAAATCTGGTTGTTGTTCCCGCACCCGGGTTAACATGGATTCCAACTGCTCTCGATTGAAAAAGATGGGAATCAGTTGCTCCCCGTTTTGTTCAATGGTCAAATAGCCTTGTTCTGGGCCAATCGTCGCATAAAAGAGCGGTACGCCATTAAATAAAGGCATTCCATTGGATTCGGGAATTTCCTGACCTTCCTGCTGCAATTCCTCAGCAGCAAATCGTACCTGTTGTTGAACGGGAATGAACGCAAATTCTAGGCGATCGGGATTATTGGCATTGGCTTGTTCTAATTCATAAACCTTGGCCAAAGAAACGGGAACAACTTGGGTGTTGCCTGCTAACTCGGGATTTTGTTGTTCGATTTTTTGAACAAACTGCTCGGCATCCTGCTGACTCATAAAGAAGCTGGCGATCGAAGCTTCTTGTTCATCATTGGTCACCGATGCAATTAAGGGCGTGCCTTCTGCGTTCGTAATGGTAAAAACTAGAACGGATTCTAGCTTTTTCATGATTTCTTCGGCGGGCAATGCGATCGCCCGATTCATCCCGGGTAGCAATTGCCCCAGAAGAACGCTTCCCATTAAACCGAGGGTTGCACTCCAACGTACTAATAATTTCATTTTGACACCTGATAGAGATACCAGTTGATTTACTTGATTCAACACATCAAACCTCAATTGGTTTTAGGTTAATTTTTTTGAGGGATTTGGTTTGTTCTTTCGCGGTTTTTGCGAGCGATCGGTAAGCTTTAAATGATCGAGCTTGCGAGATCGGTTGCTCCTGGCTCAATCTACAACAGATTTTCCCCAAATTACAGAATGGCGAAGGATCCGGTTTGTTATCTGTAGCGTTTCTATGGGCAACCCCATTGGTAGTTTCGAGGACTATTCTGAATCCGTAAGAGTTCCGTTATTGATTAAAATTTGCGGTAGCCCTCTCTCCTAGGATCCTGCTCGAATCTCCCTTGAACCCCTAAACTTATTTTAGCGTTTGGCGATCGCCCAATTATCTTAAATACCAACTTCAACCCTGTTCGCTGCCTTCAAGGGTGTTGCAGCCGCGAGCGATCTAGTCCTTTATAATAGCAGTCTATTATAGCAGCCTAGCAATCTCCGATCATCCTCTTTGGGATACTCATTCTGAGGGTATTCCAACAAATAAATCATCCTTGCTTTGATGCGATCGCACCTAACAAGACTCTTTTAGCCCGCGCAGGCGGGCTTTGTCCGTGTAGCCCCAGGCTTCAGCCTGCGGGTTTTTTGGGTATTTTATTTTTTGGAGTTCCCTGATGGTTTTATTTCTCTGTGGCGACAAAATGGCCGCAAAAAAAACCAGGGGTAGTTTTAGCTATCCTCCTCTTTCTGGCCGTTGGAGGGCGATCGCACCCCGGGTACGACATCGACCCTCTCTTGAGGAAGATTTTCAACCCCTGGTTGATTTTATTGACGAAGTAGATGCAATCGGGATGACAGGATTTGAACCTGCGACATCCTGCTCCCAAAGCAGGCGCGCTACCAAGCTGCGCTACATCCCGGACAGTTTTTTTTTTATTATAGCATCATCCTCCCGGGAAAAGTCAAGACTTTTTTTGGGAAGGGGAAGGATGCAGGGGATAAACCTCTGATGGGGACCCCAGTTGCTCCTCTCTTCCCCTCCCGGAGGAAGAAGCCAATAATCCAAACATCCAGACTGCTTTAGGGGAGGTTAAACCGCTGCGGTGATGCGCTGATGAGATTGCCATAACTCCCGAGACTCTTGCCTAACTCGGCCTTTCATGGCCTCCTGTTGCAAGGTCATAAACGCCTGAAAATCTTCGAGATTATATTGCGTCTGTTGTAAGAGCAAACGTAGACGTTCTTCGGCTTCAATGGTTAGATAACCCGTCACTAATGCTTGTTGTACGATTTGGCTAATTACATTCATGAAAATGCACTCCTAATTTCATCGGTCTTTAAAATGTATCCAGTTTAAATCCCTGACTCCTATCATTCCTTACTTGTTTCATAACTGCCCATAAACCAGAAGGAAATCTATCTTGGGAAATAATAGGTTGGGTTTCCTTGCTCCTCCTCGGGATAGAGGGTTTGTTTAAGCCTAGGCCGCTGATTGCAGCAACAGATTGGCTCTAGGGTGGAGAATTTAATTAACCGACGATCGGAACTATAGCGACTCCCGGACTCAGGGAGAACAAAGCTTATAAAGAATGTACCTCATAACTCTGGTAACCCCAATCAATCTAATTTATTGTCTGTTGGAAATTTTAAATGCTCCAATCACTCATTTAACCGGATTTTAAAATTAATAGGGTCTGAGATATTTGTTCGGATTTAAAGAGTTTAGTGGGTAAAAAGTTGGGAGAATTAATGCGGGTTTACTTCAATAAAGTGCAGCTTAAGCGGTCAAAATTGGGGGAAATTTCTTGGGGTTAACCCATTCTCCAGAAGAGATAGACAAGGCTCTTGACATTCAGCCAGTTTTATGATGAAAAAATGGCAAAAAATTGGCAAGCGGTTAGAAAAAAGAGGGGTGCTTCTTCGGGGTGGGGGAGAGCAGGGTTGAGGCGGTGAGGAGAGCTTGTTTCGGGGGGTTAAATCTCTGATAAAATGGGGGATCAATTAGGAAGTCTATCTAGTGGGAGCGATCGCGCTTGTGGGGATTCCAGCCCATCGGTACTTAGGCAGCCCGGCGATCGCACCGCCTA
>NZ_JAMXOT010000304.1 GCF_024220515.1 Oscillatoria sp. HE19RPO | reverse complement strand
ATTGCAACAAATAAATCACCCAAATGCGATGCTTAAGGAACTAAAAAGACGTTCTTAGCCCGCGCAGGCGGGCTTCGTCCGTATAGCCCCACCCTTGAGGGTGTGGGTTTTTGGGTATTTTATTTTTTGGAGTTCCCTAACTGGTGATGGCTGTAGCCCGGTTGCATAACAGGATAACCATAATCATTAACCATTTAAATGCCGCCTCCCGGCTGAATGCGGGCCTTAGACTTTTTATGATTTCCTCAATTCGCTGTTTTGGGTGCATAATGGTAACACTGGTTAAGCTTAGACTCTTTACCAGTATGACTGATGGACTGGTTTTATGCCGGTCCATTTTTTTTGAGGCCATAGAGCGACCTCCAAGGCTTTATACATGACTTTTCACCCTCCAGTTATTCTATACAATTTTTCAAATTTTGCTTGTGTGAACTGAGTGAGATTGAAATTCTGTCATTTTGGTGACAAAATATTTAAACCAGATTCGCCCCTGTGAATGGCGCGAGTTCATTTCTGCTCAGTGTAATACCCAATTGGATAGAGGGTAAAACTCCTCTGTGGATAGAGGCGATCGCCGGGTTATTCTTCTTATTATGAGGTCACATAACAAACAAATAGTCAGTGCAGACCCTCAAAGCGAGAATTGCCAGAAATTAATTTCAGCCATTTCTTCGATGAGAGGGTCATTCAGTAAATTAGGAGCCAAAAAAATTATGATTATTAACGAGATAAAAGGCGGCGTTCGGACCAGTGCTCTAGCGTTGGGACTGTTGGCCCTATTGTTACCGGCTTGTCAGCAAGAGAACCAAGCATTCGATGAGACCGAGTACCAAACCCCCACCACCACGGCCCCTGCACCGGGAAGAGAACCAGTCACAATGACCCCGGACCAACCCATGACGGCAATGCCCGGTCAACAGATGGCGGCGACTACCGAAAATATTTCCGCTAACCCAGAAAACTTTATGGGTCAAATGGTGACGGTGCGTGGAGATGTGCAAGAAATCGAGACCTCTAGTGACACCTTTTTAATGGATGATGACCGCTTTTTAAGTGGGGAGGGAATTCTGGTTATCAATTCCAGTGGTGAGGTTTTTGCCATTCCCAATGCCGATGAGATGCAGGTCCAAGTAACGGGAGAAGTCCGTCAATTCAACCTGGTGGATATCAATACAGCCTACGGATTGGACTTAGATCCGCTGTTATATGCTGAGTATGAGAATCAACCGGCGATCGTTGCGGAATCCCTGGCACTGGCTCCCACCCCGGAGCAAGTTTCTGAGAATCCCGACCTCTTCTACAATCGCCCGATCGCGATAGAGGGCCGATTTAATGAAAAGTTAGCTTCCAATGCTTTTACTTTCAATAATGAAAATGAAGAGATCCTCGTACTCAATGCCGACGAACTGGAAATCCTCCCCGAGAATGAATACCTTGTGGTCACAGGTGAAGTACGTCCCTTTGATCTGGCTACCTTGCAAAGTGAGTATAATTTGAACTGGGATGCGGCTCTGCAACAACAGATGCAAGATCTGTATAGCAACCGTCTAGTGTTAGTTGCTGATGGAATCTACCCCACCCTTTACTAAGGCATCATCGGGATAATTAGGGCGAGCGATCGCCCCTTTCAGGACGTCTCAATCAATCCTGAACCCGCTTCGGGAGAGGTAATTGTTATCATTGCCCCTCCCGTGACAAATAACGCCTCTAAAGATAGAGGTAAAATCAAAATTGTATGCCTAAATTAGAGGGAAGTCTACTTTCATTAAACAGGGCTGACTTCTCCCTGAAGTTGACTGATTTTAAAAGAAAGAATGCCCCGTTTAAAAATATCAGCCTATTATAGGAGGTTAACTCAATATGCTTAAGAATTTCACACCCACCTACAAAAAGAACAACCGAATGGGAAACCCAATGGGAGTGGCGATCGCCTTAGCCGTGATGACCGCTGCCTTTGTTCCCGGTTTACCCAGAAAAGCTGAAGCTCAAATGGGAATGTATCCCGATAATTCTCCCGTAATTACCCTTGAAAATGTTGCCGGTTCCCCGGAAGAATATTACGGACAGACGGTGACAGTTCGGGGAGATTTCGAGGAAAGCATCGATGAGAATGCTTTTAAACTCACTCGGGGTGGCTTTTTATTCTTTGGCGGTTCAGAAATCGTAGTGGTTAACAATACCGGACAACCGATTGTACCCCCTGAGAATGACGATATCTCCCTTCAGGTCACAGGTCAAGTCCGACAACTGCGAGTGGCGGAACTTGAGAGAGATTTTGGCTGGGATTTTTGGGATCCGGATGTGTATGTCGAATATGACCAGAGACCTGTGATTGTCGCCGAATCCGTTGCCTTAGCCCCGGAACCGAGCCAAATTTCAGACAATCCAGCACAGTTTTACGGGGAAACCATTGCTGTTGAAGGTGAACTCAATGAATATTTTACCTTCAATGCCATGTTATTACAACAGGATAGCTTAATCGGTGGCGGAGATGTTCTGGTATTACTTCCCCCAGAAGCTAACCGCGTTAATGCCGGAGAGGAGATCGTCGTAACGGGTGAAGTTCGTCCCTTCGTGATGGCAGACATTGAGCGAGATTTCGATATCACAGGGTGGACTCGCGAGATCCAAAGTCTCTTCGCCGAGGAGTATGGAAACACTCCTGTGATGTTGGCTGAAGACGTTTATCAGATTGGTGAGTAAGATTAAGCTCACTTCCAGCTACCTCTAGCTACCTCTAGCTAAACTGAAGTAAATCAGAGAGAGACCTTTTGCAAAATCCTGCAAGAGGTCTCTTAAAATGCTCGGATTTTTTAATGGGTTTAGCTAATTTTCACCTAACTCTGCGGAGGGATTTAAAATGGGCGTTAAATTAATCCAATAGAGAGAACTCAGAACCGAGGCGATCGCTTACAGTGAATATACACTTGATAATCACCGAAAGGTCAACCCCATGAGCGAAGAAGAGTCCCTACAGGACCGGGCTATTAATGCCACAGCAAAACTAGCGATTTCCAATCAATTCGATGATTTTGAAACCCTTGATGTTTCCGTTCATTCTGAGTCAGCTAATTTGGTAAAAGGCGAATTAGAATCGGTGGAAATTTCCGGAGAAGGGATGGTGATGAAACAAGAGTTAAGAATGGAAAACCTGGATATAAAAACCGGGAAAATATCCATCAAACCGCTTTTAGCCGCCATCGGAAATATTCAATTAGAAGAACCCACGGAAGCCACGGTTACAGTAGTTTTAAATGAACAGGATATTAACGGGGCATTTGATTCAGATTATATTCAGGAAAAACTTCAAAATTTCCCGGTCACCATCGATGGTAAACCCCTGACTTTGGACGCTCACCAAGTTGATTTTAGTCTTCCCAGTGAGGGAAAAATCCAACTCAGTATCGGCGTATTGTTCCGCGAAACCGGCGAAACTCATCAGGTGGAATTTACTGCCATACCAAAGGTAAAAACCGATGGAACCGGCGCGCGTTTACAGGAAATTGAGTACCTGGATGGCAATGAAATCTCCCCAGAAATGACCGCTGAGTTAGTAAAAAAATCTGAATATCTACTTAATATTTCTAATTTTGAGTTATCCTCGGGGATGTCGGTCCGGTTGCGCGGGTTAAGGATTGTTCCGGGTCAAGTTCACTTAGAGGCTCAAGCTTACATTGAAGAAATTCCCAGGGATTAAATTCCTTTTAGGAAATTAGAAATTCTGAAGGAAAGAGTCAGTTTAATATTAGGTTTGCGCGGATCATCCAGACTGACCTAACCCCCCAACCCCCTTCCCTAAGAGGGAAGGGGGAGAAGAGGGATATATCCCTCAGAGGGAAGGGGGAGAAGAGGGATATAAATCGTTCCGACAATAAAATTAAGGGCTGGGAGCATCTTGCTCCCTTTAAGCAAAAGGGAAAAAGGGAGCAAGATGCTCCCACTCCTTTCCGGAATTGTCTCCTGAATTGTCCAATTCTGCCAAGAATCGCGATAGAAATTACGGCATTTGGATGGGAATTAAATGGTCCTCAGTGACCCCATCCTGGAATCGACCTCCGTTAGATAAGACCAGCATTAAATGAAGGGTCCAATCCGGATCTGTGGGTAAATCCGCCCAGGGAATAGCGATTTCTAAGCATTTATCTAAGGCAACTTGGGCGCGACCCTTGCGGGGATGCCACTGATGATGGTCCCGGGCTTCCTGGAACCAGACCGATTGACTGACTAAGTTAATGCCGAGATGGTGATGGAACAGGTAGTTAAAGGGTTCGCGATCGGGGCATTGTGATAATGGCATCGAACTGATACTCATCGTCTGACCGGGATAATACCACAACAAATTCAGTTCTGGAGGGCAATCTTTGCCGATTTCGGTGCCCGTTTTAAAATCAATTCGCAGATAGAAATGCAGGTGATCTACCCCATACCAAACCCGCTGAATGGCGCTGCTGCGATGCATGGTCCCCCGGGCACCGCCAACTTCGATCCGACCGGCTTTGTCCCAGTCCTGTTCGTCTCCGATGCCATCAATAATCGGATGGATGAAACTTTGAGGACGCCGATCGCCTTCTCGTTCATGATCTTCCACCGGACGTAAGACATTCTCCGGAACTGCCTCACCAAGTGCCTGATAAATCGCAGCAATATGTTCCCGAAACAACTGGTCAAACATGGCATCCTGGTTAGAAGAATGACCTTCGCCAAACCACCAGAACCAATCCGAACCCTCGGCAGCATACAACGCTTCCCACGCTTCTGGATTGGCTTCTTCCGTGGCTTCTGGATGTTGTGCCAGCATCTGCCGCGCTGGTTCTAACAAATCCCAGGCTTTATTTTTGGCCGGGTCGCCAATCCAGGTTGTGAGACTGCCATCCACCCAAGATCCACTATGTAAACCAGCACTCGGCAGCGTCGCCGTGGGAGGAAACTTTTCAATAAACTCCGCCACAGTAACTAACTCAATTTCCCCATGATGACTGAGTTTTTCATAGAGGGAATTTAAGAACGGTTCGCCATCGCGGTTATAAAATTCCCAGCAGTTTTCTCCATCCAAGGCGATCGTCACTAACCAAGGCTGTTCTAACCCACTTTCAGCACCTGCGGGTTGGCGATGTTTCAGGGAATGACCGATCGCCTCTAAATGTCCCACCAAATCCGCTGCCGCCCGCCTCGGTTCCATCGCACCATAAGTAAACCCAATCAAATCCGATAAGCGATGGTCCCGGAATACAATCGATAAATCCCCTTGGGGTGTTTCTAAGCGATAGGGACGATACAAATATTCCGGTTCAAACAGATTTCCCGCGCCATCCCGATGGAAAAAGTGCTGCAACGTCCAGCCTAAAACCGCTTCATCAGAACAGATCCATTTAAACCCTTGTGCGGCAATATCGGGTAAAATCTCCGGACTGACTGCCTGTTCCGAAGGCCATAACCCCCGGGGATTCTGGCCGAACCGCTCTTGATACATCGTCCAAGCTTTGCTTAAGTGGCGGGGAATATCTTCCTGCCACTGGAAGCGATGCTGAGGTAATTCCATATTGGGAATTGCCACGCGACCGGCATTAGTATCCGCCAGTAAGGGTAAAATCGGGTGGGTATAAGGGGAAGTAATCACCTCCAACTGACCCGCTTCCTGCATCTGACGATGTTGGGGGATAATCCGGCTGATAATCTCCCGTTGCTTAGAATAGATGCGCTGGCGATCGCTTAAAGTGAAATTCCGACCTTGTTTTAACCAAGTTTCAATTTCCGGGTCATCCCAAAAGATCGGGTCAATCCAGGCGAGATTGTGCCATGCCAGCAAATCGCCATACTCGCGATCGCCCCAATGTTCCAAACACCATCCCCGGCCCTCATGCTGACGTTGAGCATACAATTCAGCGTACCGGGGATGGGGATCGATTAAGGTGCGATGATTCCCATCAAAGAAATGCTCGACAATAAAATGTTTTTGTTCCAGGGTAAGCTGGTTTTCTGGGGTGAGGGCGGCAGTCAGGTAGGGATCGAATGCCGTGCCTTCGATATAGTCTTCAAGCTGTAATATCAAAGACGGTACTAAGTTCACCGTTTGATGGAGTTTAGGATACCGATTTAAGATCAGCACTAAGTCTAAATAATCTTTCGTGCCGTGCAGACGAACCCAAGGCAGTCGATACTGCCCCCCAATTCGGCTTTTATAGAGGGGCTGATGCTGATGCCAAATAAAAGCAACATAGAGCGGGTGAGGCATAGTAAGAAGAAGTGATGAGGACAGGAGATGGCGATCGCCGGTCAGGGTTGAAGGGTTCGTCGCACAAACGGCTTGCGGTGAACATTCTAAACCGACCCGCGATCGTCATATCCTTCTGAACTTACAGCACTTGTTCCACTTCAGCAATCTCAGGGATAGATTCGCGCAATTTGCGTTCGATCCCCATTCTTAAAGTCATGGCAGAACTCGGGCAGGATCCGCAGGCGCCTTGGAGTCGCAGTTTGACCACTGGACCATCCACTTCTACGAGTTCGACATTTCCGCCATCCGCCATTAAGTAGGGGCGCAGTTCATCTAAGACATTTTCGACATTTTCCGACGTGAGTGCCAATGCAGACATAAATTCTCCTGGTTTTAGGTTTATGGTCTTGTCCCAATTTTAACGGTTCTGAGGAGGGAACCACAGATTTCACGGATTTTCATTGAAGGGGAGGTTCACGGAGTCTGGGGGTCCAGGAATCTGACCCCCAGACCCTTTTGGGGATTTAAACGGTTGCAGGTTGCAGGAGTTTAATGTTGGAGAATTTGAACTCGGTGGTGGTTACGGTGTCATTTTCTTTGGAGTGGATGACTTGATGGGTCATCAGGTAATAGTCTCCAAATTTTTCGTAGGTGTCCTCAAAGTCGAGTTCTCGGATCAGGTCGTTGGTTTGAGCGTTGCGGAAGACGACATGATAGCGGGTGGCAACGTAGCCTGCGCCGGTATCTAGGCTTTCGGCGGTGTCAATGGTAAACGCCATGCGGCCCATGACGCGGCTAACTTGGCAGATTTCGGTCCCTCGGATTTTGTAGTTGGACCCCATCGCATCCCCTTTGACGAGGATTTCTATGGCATCGGTTTCGTCGGATTCCCCAGCGCTAAAGCTGTTTTTGCCGTGGGCGTCCTCAAATTTGCTCCGTTTGCGGTGGGTGACGATATCCCGCAATTGGGTATAGACGCTTTGTTGCACCTCTTCGTGGTCGATTCCGCTGACTTCTACGGTGAGGTCACCTTTAATGTGGATTTGGCCGGTATAGGTTTCTTCTCCCTGTTTGACTTGGAGTTCGGCCCGATATCCTGGAAAGTTCGAGTCCCAGGTGTAACGGTTTTCGTAGGCGGCGCGGAATAAATCCCGGGGGTTGGTTTGTTCTGTCATGTTTGCCTTTTGTTTTTGAATGTTGACCTCCTTTTAGGGTACAAGCTGACTGGGTGGGTTGTGGTATCGCTGTCAAGGGACTCGCCTTCTGGGGTGCGCCGAGTCCTGTGGAACATCTCATCCCAAATCCGGTTGTTAAAAGTCGATTGTGTAGTTTTTATAGACATATCAAAATCGGATTCCGGATCCTGTTCAACGTCCCGACTTCAGTCGTTACCGCCTGTCATGGCATCCGCCATGACAGGCACCATCAGCGGGTTCATCGCCGGTTTGGGGACTGGATCTTCCACCTCAACCCGGGCGTGACGAAAGCTGATGCTTTCGTCACGCGGTAACGACTGAAGTCGTTACTACAAACAGGGGTGCGGATCATGTTTGTAGTAACGACTTTAGTCGTTACCGCCTGTCATGGCCTCTGCCATGACAGGCACCATCAGCGGGTTCATCGCTGGTTTGGGGACTGGAATTTACTCCTCCAACTGGGCGTGACGAATGCTGATGCTTTCGTCACGCGGTAACGACTGAAGTCGTTACTACAAACAGGGGTGCGGATCATGTTTGTAGTAACGACTTTAGTCGTTGCCGCCTGTCATGGCCTCTGCCATGACAGGCACCATCAACGGGTTCATCGCTGGTTTGAGGACTGGAATTTACTCCTCCAACCGGGCGTGACGAATGCCTGAGCTTTCGTCACGCGGTAACGACTGAAGTCGTTACTACAAACAGGGGTGCGGATCATGTTTGTAGTAACGACTTTAGTCGTTGCCGCCTGTCATGGCCTCTGCCATGACAGGCACCATCATCGGGTTCAACCCTGGTTTGCAGACTGGATCTTCCACCTCAAACCGGGCGTGACGAAAGCATCAGCTTTCGTCACGCGGTAACGACTGAAGTCGTTACTACGAACATTATAGAAAAGCAAAATGGGGCCAAAAACTTGGTTTCTGGTCCCGGGGGTTTAAGACTTAGCCCTGTCAAGGTGGTAAATTGAATGACGAAAAATCGTTATTTCTTGTCGGAGTAAATGCTTGCGCCCTCTTTTGGGCGTATGCAATACGCCCCTACAAGCAACAAGGATGAGGCGGGATTCAATTTACCACCTTGACAGGGCTGGGGTCTCAGCCTGTCCCCACCCTTCTACTATCGGCGTTCTTCTCGCAGCGGAATGATTTTGGGGGTTAGAGATGGGCTAATCTCCGGGGCGGATTTAGAACTTAAGCAGGGGGCGGCTAGGGGCAGATTCACGGTAACCGTTGAGCCGAGTCCTTCCCCCATACTATAAAAGTGAATCTCGCCGCCAATTCCTTCGATAATTTTTTTGGACAAGGATAGACCTAGACCTGTTCCGGGGTAAGGACTGGTATAGGCTTCATGAACTCGAAAAAACGGTTCAAAAAGTCGTGATTGATATTCTAGGGGAACACCGATTCCTGTATCGGAGATGCGAATTTCTACCCCATTGGGATGGTCTACATCCGGGTTTATCACTTTGTGAGTGAATGTTTCGGCTTCTATGATGATGCCGCCTTGATGGGTAAATTTAATGGCATTTCCGACTAGATTTAACATGACTTGAAGGAGCTGCTTGTCATTCCCTTGTAAGAAAATATTTCGGGAATTAGAGGGTTGGGTAATTTTAAAGGTGAGCTGTTTAGATTCAATTTGAGTGAAGGCACAGCGTTCGATATCTTTTAATAGTTTATGTAAGTTAACGGGGGTGAGTTGTAAGTCGAGAATGACATTGGTTTTGGGTTTATTGAAATCCAAAACGTCATTAATCATGTGGAGGAAGTGGAGGGCGCTATGGTGAGCTTCATGGATAAATTCCCGTTGTTCTTCGGTATCGTCTACCATATCATCGAGAATGAGTTGTAGAAATCCGATGATGTGGTTGAGGGGAGTGCGGAATTCGTGGGAAATTTTGCCCAAAAAATCATGTTTGAGGCGGGCGGCTTCTTGGGCTTGTTGTCGGGCTTCTTGGAGTTGGTGGTAGAGGGTAGCTGAGGCGATCGCACTGCCTGCTTGCTTGGCGACTTCTTGGACTAATTCGATTTCAGCTTCACTCCAGAGGAGGGGACAATGCTCTTGATGCAGCCTGGATTGATGAACTTGGTGATACAAGACGATCGCCCCATTCGGTCGATCTTCATAAGCTGTTGGGACAATCAACGTTGAATACCGTTCGCCATTTTCTTGGGTTAGAGTAGTATCCACTAGGACCGGTTCCAGGGTGGCGATCGCCCTGCCAATTTCTGGACATTCCTCTAGTCTGACTTCCCATCCCAACATCGAAGCCATTGCCTGTTGCTGATACTCCGCCACTACCTTTAAGGGCTGATTCTCCTCTTGATAGGAATAAATAATACAACGGCTTGCACCCAATCCACTGCCTAAATCTCGGGCAGTTTGCTGCCAAATTCGTTCCAAGTTCGAGGTGCGATGGATACTTTTCGCGATTTCCAGTAGTAGCTGTTGTGATTTGTTCGATTGTTGCTTAGACATGACACCCTTACCCTCATCGGCTGAACTAGCCGAACGTTACATACTCTTTCCGATCATCATTAAAGACTCGTCAGTATTGATCCTAATCGCTTTGGGAGGATTATTCAGTCAAATCCAGGAACAAGAAGCGCCGGAGAGTTATCCCGCAAACTGGCTACCCGAAAGCGGTATATATTCAAGTCCACTGGAATTCTTGCATTATTTTTCTCTCCATGACCAGTGTCTTGCAGTCTCTTTATAAAATCTTTAGGAAAGATAATTTAATAATAATCTTCTGTCAACCGTATAATTACGGAATTGAGTAGGGTTGACGCAATTTAACCCCCGGGCGATCGTGTAAAGATATCGTGAAGCCCCCCACCTCCTGCTTCAGGCGATCGCGCATCTCGTCATCCACAACCCCGTTCGTCTTGCGGGACAATATTTAGAACCCTATTTTTTCGGGGAATCCCGGGTTCAACCCCTTAGGGAACTCCAAAAAATAAAACCTTCAAAAAACCCGCAGGCTCAAGCCTGGAGGCTCACAGGACAAAGCGGTGCCTGCGCGGGCTAAAAGAGCCTTGTTAGGTGCGATCGCATCAAAGCAAGGATGATTTATTTGTTG
>NZ_JAMXOT010000303.1 GCF_024220515.1 Oscillatoria sp. HE19RPO | reverse complement strand
CTTATAGAACCAGGCGATCGCTGTCCTAACCCGTTCAAACGCGCCAACTCCAAACCTATTTAGCCCAAAAAAAAGGGGGAGCATTGCTCACCCTGATTTTACCGAACTATTTTATCCGAATGCTCAATTTTTAACCCATCCCTGCAATCTCCGGATGGAAGTAGAACGCTAATCCCAACACGACATAAGTCGCCAGGAGTAAAGTCCCTTCCAGCCAATCAGAACGGCCATCAGAACTGACCGAATTAGCGATAACAACCGATACAGCAACCGCCACCAGTTCAAAGGGGTTGAAGTTCAAATCCATCGGTTTATCCAGGATATAACCGGCAATGACTAAGACGGGGGCAACAAACAAGGCAATTTGTAAACTGGACCCCAGGGCCACAGATACGGAGAGGTCCATCTTATTCTTCATCGCAACTGTAACTGCCGTCGCGTGTTCCGCCGCGTTACCAATAATGGGAACCACAATCACCCCAGTAAAGAGTGCGGTTAATCCTAACAGAGAAGTGGCTTCTTCTAGGGACGAAACTAACAATTCTGATTCGACAGCTACCATCAGAGTGCAGGCTAATAGTACCCCCGTCCATAACAAGACATTTGGCGGTTTGACAGGTTCGCCGTCTTCCCCTTCTAACTCTGCTTCCCCAACATCACAGAGGTAGGCATGGGTTTTCATGGAAAACACCAGGGTTAACACATAAACCAGGATTAAGACGACTGCCACGCAGCTTGAGAGTTGTTGCATGGTCTTTTCTGCGATGCCGGTGGAGGTGAACTCTACCGCTGTGGGCAGTAACATGGCAATCACCGCTAGAGTCATTACAGAAGCATTTAACCGGGCGACAATCGGTTGAAATTCTTGCTCTTTATACCGCAACCCTCCCAGCAGCATGGAAAACCCCATAACGAGGAGTAGGTTACTAATAATTGAACCCGTAATGCTGGCTTTGACGACATTGATTAATCCAGCATTCAGGGCAACTAGGGCGATAATTAATTCAGTGGCATTGCCAAAGGTTGCATTCAGCAATCCCCCAATATTGGGACCGACAACCACCGCAATTTCTTCCGTGGCGGTTCCCATCCAAGCCGCTAGAGGAATAATTCCCAAACAAGCGGTTAAAAAAATCGTTAACGCTCCCCATTCGAGGAAATGACCGACAATGGAAATGGGGACAAAGACAAGTAAACCGATGAAAATAATGTTTTTGATGGACATCAAGTTGTTAGGTCTCAATAAAAAAATGAGTGGGAAGTAAACTACCCGACACCGACCGCTATAGCGGTACGATGCGGGCTTTTGGTAGCCCTCAAGACAACATCTTGTAAAGAACAAGACATGACCTCGGAGCCTCTGGGATTGTTTACAATAACCCCCAAAGTGGCGATATTGTTCGCTCCATTCTCATCAGCATCACCGACCCATCCACACTTTAGGTTTAGGCACTCAAATTTCTTACCTTGTCGGTTGCCAATTACTTTGCAACAATGACAAGTTTTGGAGGTGTAGCGAGGGTCTACTATGCGGACATCTACGCCAAATTTCACCCCTTTGTAGGTCAAGAACTGTCGGAGTTGATAGAACGCCCAACTGTTAGACCGTCGTCGCTCCGTCTTAGAGCGTGGCATCTCATTGGTACGTTCCCTGATGCCCGTCAAGTCTTCAAGTGCAATCGCCTGGTTTGAGGCTTTAGCAGTACGGGTCAGTCGATAGCTGATGGTATGGTTCAGCCATGTTTGGAATCTTCGTTCACGTCCACTCAACCGTTGCAAAATCTGTCTCGCCCTACGACGAGTAGACCTTGTGCCTTTGGATGCTTTATGTTGCAACGAAGCCCTTACACGACTGTATCTGTCTCTAGTCTGCGTGAAAAGTTTGCCACTGAATTTTTCTCCCTTGGATGTACAGGCAATGTCTGTGCGGCCAACGTCAATTCCCAACACATCATCGGTATCGGGGATAGCTGGTGGTTCAGACTCTAGCTGAATGTTTAAGTAAAAACTGCCATCATTGCGCTTTACCAGGGTTGCTGATTTGGGTGTTTGCCCGATGAGTAAGTGTTTCTGGTAATTACCGATGTGGAGATTGAATTTCTCCCGACCTTTCAACATGGTCAAGCTAACCATCCAATCCGCTTCCTTAAAAGTGAAGGTGCGAACGTCGTAGGTAGCAGAGGTCGGAGCAAACCCCTTGACGGGTCTACCCTTTTGCTTTGCCGTCTTGCGATTCGCACAAACTCGCCGGATGGCATGAATGGTCATCTGGGCAGACAGACCAGAATGCGCTCTAGCTTCCTTGTAAATTAAGGATTGGACAGCAATCTGATTGGTCAGTTTCTCAGGAGTCTTGTCATTTACGAACTCACAGCAACTTGCAAAAGCAGCAAGCACCGCATCAAGTTTTTCAACCTGCTGTGGTGTAACCATCAATTTACAAGAGACCGTAAGTACCTGAGTCATTTTTCAATTAGTGAACTTTATCGAGATTCTGATTATAAACCATTTGGCAGAAAAAGGGGTATCGAACCCCTTTTTCTACCCAGCATTCCTCCCGACGCTCAATCAAAGATTAGAGCGCGGGACTCCTGCTGGTTTAGTTGAACTGGGAGAACTCGGTCTGTTTTATAGCGGTTCCTGGACTCATGAGGTACAGGTATTTAAAGGAGTGCGAGCATCTTGCTCGCTTTGGACAATAGCGAGCAAGATGTTTGTGCTTACGCACACGCTACGCCGCACAGCGAAGCTATGCCGTTGGCTGCCGGCTGCGCGTAAGCGCTTAGGCTTTACGCACTCCAAAAACGTACCTCATAACTATGGGAAACGCTATATCGGGGATTCCTAGGCCGATAACCGGGCTTTTCAGGTCCGAGTCTAGGGGGGGAAACGACCGATCGCAGTAGAGTTTTAGTCCGGTTGAGCAGACGGTTCTGGGGAGAGTTCAGCGCAGAGACTGTCCTGAAATTGGCCTGCATGATTGGACTTGCCTTTAGACAAGGCGGGTTCACGTGCCGCCCCTTCTATCAGTTCCCTCGGGCCTTGGCTAGGTAATTAGACTAGGGGATTAAAACTCAGAATTCGTTCAATCATAACGAAACCTGTTGGAGTAGCGAAAGCGCGTGACCTGGGGTTTGGATGTATTCATGAGCAAGATACAAACCCCAGGATAAGTCTTAAGGAGCGGATTATAGCATAGACATTTTAATTTGTAAGTTTCAGAAAATAAAGATTTGTTTTGAAGTGTGAAATTAAGACAGGGAGGACACTATTTGCAATGGGGATCGGTTATAGTGCCGACTAGAAGCTTCATCGCAGAAAACGGATAGAACAGCGGTAGCCCTAGAGATAGCCCTAGAGATCATGAGGTACAAGCAAGGGCGATCGCGGTTTAAGCTCAGAGCAAGGTGGTTCGTGCCAAGTTTGTCATTGCCATCGCCATCGCCACGCCACTTGCTTAAAATTGCCTGCACTTAATTCAACACTCTGTACCCTAGCGATCGCCTGCCTACAGATAGATTTTATCGATTGTTTAGTTGTAGATCTAACAGTATGACAACCCCATCCGACACAGCAATTATGCTGAATCCGACCTTAACCACCCTAACTCCAGAAGAAACCCCAGGAACTCGGACCGAACCGGCCAAAGTTGATCCCATCAAAACTGCCACGGGTGTGTACGTCTCGATTCACGGACATTTTTACCAACCCCCGCGAGAAAACCCCTATTTAGATGCGATCGAGCGGCAACCGAGTGCCTCACCCTTTCACGACTGGAACGAGCGGATTTATCACGAATGCTATCGTCCGAATGCCTACGCCCGAATCTTCAACGACTCGGGGGAAGTGGTGGGGATCGTCAATAACTATGAATATCTCAGCTTTAATATCGGTGCGACTTTAATGACATGGCTGGAACGCTATGACATGGAAGTGTACAATCGCATCATCGAAGCCGATCGCAAAAGTGCACAGCGTCTCAACGGTCATGGCAATGCGATCGCCCAAGTCTACAACCACATCATCATGCCCCTCGCCAACGAACGGGATAAATACACCCAAATTCGCTGGGGTAAAGAAGACTTCCGATCCCGCTTCGGACGCGATCCCGAGGGAATGTGGTTAGCAGAAACTGCCGTAGACTACGTTACCCTAGAAGCCTTGGTTGCCGAAGGCATTAAATTTATTATTCTGGCCCCTTCCCAAGCCCAACGCTGCCGCGCGATCCCCCCTGAAGGCGAACCTGAACCGGACTGGATCGAAGTCGGCGGCGCACAAATTGATCCCACCCGGCCTTATCGTTGTTTTCTCCCTGATCCCCAAGGGGGAGAGGACCGGAAATCCATCGATATCTTCTTCTACGATGGTCCAATTTCCCGAGATATGGGCTTTGATGACCTCCTGAGCAATTCCCATAACCTCCTCGGACGCTTAGGGTTAGCCATTCAAGGGGATGGTCGCCCCAGTCAGCTACTCTCCGTCGCCACCGACGGCGAAACCTTCGGTCACCACAAAAACGGAACCGAAAAATGTCTCGCTTACGCCTTCGTCAGCGAATTCCCCAAACATGGCTGGACCGTCACCAACTTTGCCCATTATTTGAGCATCAGTCCCCCCTCTTGGGAAGTCCAACTCAAACCCGTCACCGCTTGGAGTTGCGCTCATGGCGTCGATCGCTGGCAGGAGGATTGTGGTTGCGCTGGCGGTGGCGGTTGGCATCAAAAATGGCGGCGTCCCCTGCGCGATTCTCTCAACTGGTTGCGGGATCAACTCACGGACATCTATGAAGAACAAGGTCGCCACCTGTTCTTAGACCCCTGGCAGGCCCGGGATGAATATATCAAAATCGTCCGCGATCGCTCCCCAGAAAATATTGACTGCTTCTTCCGACACCATCAAACTCGCCCTCTGACCCCCCTGGAACAAGTCGATGGCCTCCGCCTGCTGGAAATGCAGCGTCATAGCCTGCTAATGTACACCAGTTGCGGCTGGTTCTTTGAAGAACTTTCCCGCCCGGAAGGGGTGCAAATTCTGCGCTATGCCGCCCGGGCGATCGAACTCGCTGGAGATGTCGCCGGAGTCCAACTCGAACGAGAATTTATCGCCCGTCTTGCTTTCGCACCCAGTAACGTCGATTCTTTTAAAGATGGGGCCGGAGTTTATCGAGATCTGGTCCAAACCGACCAAATTAGCTTAGAGCAAGTCGCCGCCCATTACGCCATCAGCGGACTCTTTACCAGCTATGCCCCCCAACATCGGGTCTACTGCTATGACGCTTACCAACGGGATTATCAGTTGCAACGCATGGGACCCCTAACCCTGGGAGTCGGACAACTGCAATTGGTTTCGGAAATCACCCGAGAAAGTGTTGATTTAGTCTTTGCTGTCCTTCATCTTGGCGGTTGGGATTTCCATTGCAGCATTCAACCCTTCACGGGACGACGGGCCTACACCCAGATGAAAGAGCATCTGTTTGGCGTCCTGGAAGAAGCCAGTGCTGCCCATGCTATTTTGGCGATGAATGAGCATTTTGATGGGAAATCCTACAATTTGCGGGACCTGTTTGCCGAGGAACGCCATCGAATCATGCGCCTGTTAAGTCAAGAAACCTTGATGCGTCTGGACCAACTTTACAGCCAGGTGTATCGGGATAATTATGGGATCATGATGGGCTTCCATCGGGATGAACTGCCGGTGCCGAAAGAGTTGCAGGTGGCCGCAGAGATTGCTTTGGGCCATCGCTGTATGGAGTCGGTCCTGGGTTTAGAACAGGAGTTGGGGATGGCCCAGGGTGATGGACAGGTGATGTCTGGGCATTTAGGGGAGTTAGAAGCGATCGCCACGGAAGCCGAACATACCCGTTGCACGCTCTATCTGCCCGAGGCCAAGGTCATTTTAGAACGGTCCATTCTGCGATCGCTCTGGGACCTCCTCCACGAAGCCCAACCGGAACTCCTAGAGGCCGATATTCAGCGCTTAGAACGCCTGATTGCCGTGGGTCAACGTCTCAATCTCGGCTTGTCCCTAGAACGCTCCCAAGAGCTTTATTTCTATTGGCTGACGGGTCAAGGCGATCGCCACGGTCTCCCTTCTCTTGAGACTCATATTGCCTCGGGTTCTGCTGAATCCTTCGCCATTTCTCCGGGAGATCCCGTCCACCTCCGTCGTCTGTTGTTATTGGGTCAAACCCTCCGGGTTTATGTTAGTCCCCAATTAGAACAGCTTCGCTAACCCTAATTGCCATTTAATCTAATCGCCTGCGCTGTCTATTTCAGATAGCGCAGGGGATTAGATTAAATGCTAAATGTAGAGGCGATTCGCTTGCTCGCCTCTACATTTAGGGTGGATTATTAAAATCTGCGTAAGTCTTGCTTGCAGACGGCTTCGGACCGCTTCGTCCGTAGATCTAGACCCTTGAGGGTGCGGGTTTTTACTGTACCCAAATGCTCCACCCGACAGATTACACCAGCCTGATGACACTCCATCACCCTTGGGGGATTATAAACCTACATTTTCTATTTCAGACCGGATAAATCATCAGAGCGCTTAGGTAAATTGGGTGACTCAGAGTTTAATCTTTTGGGGTGTTCACTCTATCTTTAGGTTCATAACAGCCTCAATTTATCTCACTTAAGAATCTCACCCAAGACAGATGAATGTCCCGAGTTTTCTAATTAAATTAGTCTCAGCAAGGAATTAAGCGAGGACTATCTGCCTTCTGTGTGAAACGCCGCGATCGCTGCTGCTGGAGGCTGATGTGACTTCACTCACAGCACCCAACCGATCGCAAACACGAAATCGCAGTGAGGAACCTTAGCGACAATTAAGCAATTTTAGAAGATTCTGTTAATAGCAGCATAAGTCGTCAAGAAATTGAGTGAAGTAAATGATGTTTTTAAAACTAGCTCTGGGATTAGTCTCTATATCTGTCGTTCAAATCGGACTGAGTGGGTTGGCACCTGTATCCGCTGACGTTTCCAGCCCACATCAGGGCATGACGATGGATTGCTCTGAAGCGGATCAGTGTACATTGAGAGGGGCAAGCACCATCGAATGGGAAGCCCCCACTAGCCAAAAAATTCCTGAACCGGGCATGGTCACCGCCATCGTGCTCACTGGCCTGGGAATTGTCTCCTCGCAAAAAAGACGTCCCGTCGCAGACAAGTAAATCCTCCTGGGTGCAGAACTGAGTCTGAGTCATCTGGACCGTCAATGGTTTCTTTGGGTGCATCCCCTTCTTCAAGCGGTTATCTTGGTGCATCCCTTTTTTCATTACTGATTTCATTACTGAGTCGGGTCATCCTCTCCAAACCCAGATCTTACGGAATTATCAAGTTTTAAATTATCCACCGGAGCGATCGCCTCCCCATCGTCGGCATAGAGCGTTCCGGTTTACCCAAAAACCGGGGATAATTTTTGTCCTGACTATTCTATAAGCGGGGTTTTAGGAGGATTTTTCTTTCCCAGGGACCCGGAGTTGAGATCACAGCACCCCATCACGCTGAACTCAAACCGGGACCCCTGATTTAACATTCACCCCTAACTGTAGGGTTGAGAAATTAAGGGTTTCCAACAGTTTAAACCGCTATTCTCACCGAGAAAAATCCTTGGCATGGCGCTTAACCTGAGCCAAGTCAAGGACCAGGCCGGTCTTTAAGAATGATATAATCAAAAGACTGAACACCTACGCTGCACCCACTTTAAATTTTAAAATAACAAAGGGATATGACTGGTTCTTTAGCTCAAAATGCGATCTCACTCCTCATCGAGTTGGCACAAACTGGAGAAATCGATCCCTGGGATGTCCAAGTCATTGAGGTGATTGACCGATATCTCAGTAGACTGTCTCAAGTTCATGAAGCGGGACGAGTTGAGCGGGAAGCGGCTTTATCGGAGACGGGACAGGCATTTCTGTATGCCTCGATGTTGGTGTTACTGAAAGCGGATGCCCTGGCGCGTTCGGAATCTCTGCTGGATGACCCCAATGCCTCGGAGGAGGAAGAGGGGGAATTTCTGGACCCGATGGATGAGGGGGGACAAGGGGGGAATATTCCCAGACAGCTAGAATTGCAACTCAAACGACGGGCGGTGGCACCTACACCTAAAAAACGCCGGGTGACGCTTCAAGAGTTGATTGAGCAGTTGCAGTTGATGTCAATGGCGATCGAAACGCCGCCTCGCCGTCGTGCAAAACGACATGGCGGATCGAAATCTACGGCGAGTACGGTTCGGGCGCTGACAGAGTTAGCGGACCAAGAAAATATCTCGGAAGTGGCCGATCGCCTGACTCGATTTTTGTTGGCATACGCCGAAAAACTGGATATCTGTGAACCCTGGTTAGAATTGGAGGCGCTTTTAGAAGGGTTGATGGATCAGCGCGGCGATCGCCCCTCTGCAGAATCCGCCGACCCTCCGTCCCTCCCAACTTCCCATGACCGAGTGGGAGTCTTTTCCGCCTTGCTTTTACTCTCGGCCCAGTCTAAAGTTGAACTGTCCCAAGAACAATTTTACGGAGACCTCAAAATCCGGGCGATCGTCGATGCAGTCCCCCTAGAGGGTCCACCCACTCTCAACCAGGCAATGGTTTAACCCGCTATTCTACCCCCACCCTAGAAAGCCCGAATCGGAAGCACCTTGCCTCTCACCGCCTGGGCGATCGCACCCATGAAGGGCCGCAGGACTGGGAATTACCAGGCGATCGCTCAACCCCTCATCGGAAACCTCATTCCCAGGGCTGGCCCTTCCGTATGATGATCGCATGATGATCGCGACTAAAAGATAACAATTTTTTGCAATTTCAAAACATTAATTCGTTAAAATTGATAGGCTCAAGGATAAGAGAAAAATATCTATGAAAGCCATGATTCTGGCAGCGGGTAAGGGTACCCGAGTCCGTCCGATTACATACACCACCCCCAAACCGATGATTCCCATCCTGCAAAAACCAGTGATGGAGTTTTTAGTGGAATTGCTTCGCCAGCATGGTTTTAACCAAATCATGGTCAACGTTAGCCACCTCGCCAACGAAATCGAAAACTATTTCCGGGATGGACAAAGATTTGGCGTGGAAATTGGCTATTCCTTTGAAGGTCGGATTGTTGATGGCGAACTCATCGGGGAGGCACTCGGAAGCGCGGGCGGCATGAAGCGCATCCAAGACTTTAACCCCTTTTTCGATGATACCTTTATCGTGCTTTGTGGAGATGCGTTAATCGACCTGGACTTGACGGAAGCAGTCCGATGGCACAAGGAAAAAGGCTCGATCGCCACCATTGTCATGAAATCTGTCCCCCGGGAAGAAGTCTCCAGTTATGGGGTAATTGTCACGGACGAAACGGGCCGCGTCCAGCAGTTCCAAGAAAAACCGTCTGTAGAAGAAGCCATCAGCACCAACATTAACACGGGTATTTATATTTTCGAGCCGGAAGTGTTGAACTACATCCCTTCGGGCAAAGAATATGATATCGGGGGTGAACTCTTCCCCCAACTGGTCGAAATGGGTGCTCCGTTCTACGGCATCGCGATGGATTTCCAATGGGTGGATATTGGCAAAGTGCCGGACTATTGGCGCGCCATTCGCGGAGTGTTAAACGGAGAAATCCAAAATGTCTCGATTCCCGGCAAAGAACTCATTCCCGGGGTCTACACCGGCTTAAATGTCTCGGTTAACTTAGATAAGGTGGATATTAAAGGGCCTGTGTACATTGGGGCCATGACCCAAATTGAAGATGGTGCCAAAATTATTGGGCCTTCGATGATTGGGCCCAGTTGCCGAATTTGCAGTGGCGCAACGGTGGAAAATAGTGTAATTTTTGAATATTCTCGCTTAGGCCCAGGGGTGCGCTTAGTGGACAAACTGGTGTTTGGGCGCTACTGCGTGGATAAAACAGGTGCCTCCATTGATGTCCAAGCAGCGGCCCTGGATTGGTTGATTACAGACACTCGTCAGGCTATTCCCGTGAATACCCCCGAGGAAGGCCGAGCGATCGCTGAACTCCTCGAAAGCGAAGGTCGCCCTTAGCATCAATGTAGTGCTTTCAGAAACCGGGTTTCCTAAAAACTACTCCCGTTGTCATCCCTCTGTGGGGGGAAGCATACCCGGTTTCTGTGGCCTTACCCCCTTTTTTATAAACCGACGCACTTAGGAATTGATGTCTTTCCAAGTTATCCCCCGGTTGGGAATGGCTCAGATCCGTCGGGTAAACCTGGCGTTTGAACGGGGGTTGTTTCTCACATTTTTACCTTTGCTCTCACACTTCCGTCACAACCGGCTGTGATATTTTCCCTCTATCCGCTAATTTCAGTGCTTAATCTCTTCATAAAACGCTTTTTAATCAAATTTCAATCAACGCATAAGTTGGGCAAAAATAGAGAAATTTAAAGTCAATTTGAACAATGTTTTAGAAAAGGAAAATAGATTTTTTGACGACAGTTCCTCTGTGATGTTTAAATTGCCCTACAAGGTGACCCCCATTGGATCCTTAAACCGAGGCACTTCACCCTTGCCCATCATGTGGCCCTCTCTCCATCCCTGGGTTGGAATAGGAAACAAAATAGACTCCTCAAGTTTAAAACCCTATTTCTAACGCACCTTTCCTTTATAGCTTAAGATCATAGCTTGGCTTCCAAAACCCTAATATTTGCGTAGGTTTACATAGATTGAAAACTTCTAGGTTTGTTAAAATTTGTAAAACGTGCAGTATTTAAAGGAAATTTAAGCTTACACTAAAGAAGATATGCAGGCTTTGTGGGTTACCCATTTTCCCCCTTACTAAACTAGCGATCGCCAGTTCTTCCGGGGGCATTTGACCCAAGCCAAGTGCAGATTAACTCCACTTCCTACTGAACCCCAAAAATATTTGAATCTTCAAGTTTTCACCCTATTTTTACCCAGTGCATTTGGCGCAGACTCGGAAAAATCTAATCGACAGCAGGAGAAGAAAACTAATGAAGTATATTGAATTGCCGGGTTACCAAATTTGTGAAGAAGTTCAAGCTGGCGTTAAAAACATGGTATATCGGGGGGTTAAGCAACCCCACAAAACCCCAGTTATTATCAAGTTTCTTAAAGCCGAATATCCCACCCTGGCGGAAATCACCCGCCTCCGTCATGAATATAAAATAACCGAAAATCTGCACCTAGATGGAATCATTCAGACCTACAGCCTAGAACCCTATAAAAAAGGGTATGCTTTAGTCGTAGAGGATATGGGAGGACGCTCCCTCAATCACCTACTGGAATCTCAACCTATCTCTGTGGTCGAATCCCTGAAAATTGGAATTCAACTGGCCAAAGCCTTGGGAGAACTTCATCAACATCAGATTATTCATAAAGATATTAAACCTTCCAATATTATCATCAATCCTGAAACTCAGCAAGTTAAAATTACAGATTTCAGCATTTCTACGAAACTGACCCGAGAAACTTATCAAAGCGGTAATCCGAACCAAATTGAAGGGACACTCAACTATATGTCCCCTGAACAAACGGGACGAATGAATCGGTCTTTGGACTACCGGACTGACTTTTATTCCCTGGGCATTACCTTCTATCAAATGCTGACTGGGAAATTACCTTTTGAATCCAATGATCCACTCAAATTAATTCACTGTCATATTGCCGTTGCCCCCATTGCCCCCCATCAGGTTGACCCGAAGATTCCCGAGGCAGTTTCAGCGATCGTCATGAAACTCATTGCCAAAAATGCTGAAGACCGATACCAAAGCGCCGAAGGATTAAAAGCCGACCTAGAGACCTGTCTCCAGCAACTTCTGACCACAGGAAGAATCGAAGATTTTACCCCAGGAAACTTAGACAAATCCGGCCAATTTTTAATTTCAGAAAAGCTCTATGGCAGGGAAGCAGAAGTAGCTAATTTATTAGCCGCCTTTGACCGAATTTCTGGGAATCGGTTGGATAGCAAGGAACCCGTGAAACCGGAACTTATCATGGTTTCGGGTTATTCTGGGATTGGTAAAACCCGGGTCATCAATGAAATTCATAAACCAATTGTAGGGGCTTGTGGATATTTTATTTCGGGAAAATTCGACCAACTCCAGCGTCATATTCCTTATTCTGCGATCGCTCAAGCATTTTTGAAATTGATCCAACAGATTCTCACGGAAACTTCAGAGCAACTCCAGGAATGGCAAACCAAACTTCAATCTGTATTGGGAGAGAATGCTCAAGTTATCATTGATGTGATTCCTGAACTGGAACAAATTATCGGACCTCAGCCCCCCGTCCCAGACCTAGGACCCACAGAAACTCAAAACAGATTTAACCGCGTTTTTCAAAAATTTATCGGAGTTTTCACCCAAGAAAATCATCCCCTGGTCATCTTTTTGGATGATTTACAATGGGCCGATTCAGCCTCTTTAAAATTCATTGAAAAGCTGATGAGCGACTCGGAAAGCCAATCCCTGCTTCTCGTCGGCGCTTATCGAGACAATGAAGTTTCGCCAATCCATCCGACCATTCAAACCTTAGAAAAAGTTAAGCAATCGGGGACAGTTATTAATGATATTGTTCTCCAACCTTTGGGCTTGTCTCATGTCATTGCATTAATCCGAGATGCGTTAGGAAGAATGAACTCTTCCGCACTGGTTTCCCTGGCAAAACTGCTTTACAACAAAACTGGAGGAAATCCATTTTTCTTAACCCAGTTGCTAAAAACTCTGTATGCAGAAAAGTTAATAAAATTTAATTTTGTGACCGGGACCTGGAACTGGAGTTTACAACAGATTCAATCGGTAGGGATTACGGATTGCAATGTGGTTGAATTGATGGCACGGAATCTGCAAACCCTGCCAGAATTGACCCAAAAGGTCTTAAAGTTAGCGGCCTGTATTGGCAATCAGTTTAATTTAGAAGTTCTGGCGATCGTGAATGAAGCCTCCCCAGAAGAGACAGCGGCGCAGTTGTGGGATGCGCTACAAGCGGGTTTAATTTTACCAGGTTCAGAAGCCTATAAGATTCCCCTGTTTGCGGAACAGTCATTCAAGACAGCCGGAGAAACTATTTCTGATGAATCGAACACGATCGCCTATAAATTTTTGCACGATCGCGTTCAACAAGCGGCTTATTCTCTGATTCCGGAAGCCCAGAAACAAGAAACCCATTTAAAAATTGGTCAATTGCTGCTGCAAGCTACCACCCCAGAAGGCATTGAAGTCATCGTCTTCGATCTGGTGAATCAACTCAACGTTGCCGTGGATCTGATTAGCAGTCGCAGCGAACAATACCAACTCGCTCAATTAAATCTGATTGCTACCCAAAAAGCCAAAGCGGCGATCGCCTACGAAGCGGCCCTGCAATATGTTACCGTGGGACTCCAACTCCTCACCCCTGACAGTTGGAAAGAAGACTATACCCTAACCTTTTCCCTCCATCTTGAAGCCATCGAATTAGAATATTTAAACGCAAAGTTTGAGGAAGCCGGAACCCTCCTAGAATTTGCCTTAATTCAGGCGCTTTTACCCCTCGATCGCGTCAAAGTCTGCGAACTGCAAATGCAGATTTATATCGCGCAACTGCAAATGCTTCCGGCGATCGACCAGGGACTCAACCTCTTAAAAGACCTCGGGACCGAACTCCTCCCCCTCCAGGCTGAGGATAGTTTAGTAATTCCCCTTCCCTCTTTGAGCGAATTAGACACAATTCCCACCCTGAATGACCCCTATAAACTCTCGGAATTACGGATTTTAACCACCCTGTGCGCCCCGATTTTCTTTGCTAAACCTCAAATGTTTCCCGAGACCATTTTAACAATGGTTCAGTTTTGCATTAAAGAAGGAAACTCGGCACTAGCGGCGTTTGCTTATGCGTTTTACGGCTTGTTTTTATCGGGTTTAGGCGAAATTGATGCGGGATATCATTCGGGGCAAATTGCATTAAAGTTACTCGAAGAATTTAATGCCAAACAACTGGCAGCCAAGGTTTACAATTTATTTAACGCCCATAATCGGCCCTGGAAAGAGCATGGAAAAAACAGTTTATCCCAATTTAAAGAAGGAGTGCAAACGGGCCTGGAAACCGGAGATATAGAATGGGCTTGTTATTGCGCGGGAAATTATTGTGGATTTTCTTTTTTAACCGAAGATTCTCTAGAGTTTGTGGTAGAAGAACAACAAAAATATATTGATATTGCCAAAAAAAGCAAGATAGAAACGGCCATTTATTATGGCAGTGCCTGGAGACAACTCGCGTTAAATTTTTTAGGCGAAGCCTCGGAGAACACCCAGTTAACAGGAGCCAGTTTTGATGAAGCAGAGATAGTACCTCGGCTGATTGCTTCTAAGAGTGGCACGGTGTTGTTTATGGTGTATTTATGCAAAACCATTCTACTTTATCAGTTTAAACAGTATAGGGATGCGGTAAAAACTGCTGAGTTGACCACGGAACAAGTGGGTTCGGCGATGGGATATCTCCAGGTGGCAGTGTTGAATTTCTACGAATCACTGAGTCTTTTGGGAGAATATTCCAACCTGCCCGAAAGCAGCCGCTTCCTCTATTTAGAGCGGGTGGATATGAATCAATCTCAAATGAAAACCTGGGCATTCCATGCCCCGATCAACTTTCAACATAAGTATGATTTGGTCGCCGCAGAACGCGCCCGAGTTCTGGGGGAAAATTTTCAAGCAATGGAATTATACGATAGTGCCATAGCCAGAGCAAAAGAGGCGGGGTATGTTCAAGAAGAGGCGATCGCCAATGAACTAGCTGCTGAATTTTATTTCTCCTGTGGCCGAAATAAACTCGCCAAATTATACCTTACCGATGCCTATTATAGTTACATTCACTGGGGCGCAAAAGCGAAGGTCAAAGATTTAGAAGTCCGCTATCCAGAGTTTTTCCAGCAAATTTTAAGGCGAGAATTCTTGGAAGGTCAAGGAATGCCCACCCTGACTTCCAATACGACCACTACCACCGCCAGCGTCATTGATGCACTGACCATCGTTAAAGCCTCTCAAGCGTTATCCGAAGAAATTCGGCTGGATAAGTTGCTGGATAAATTAATTCAAATTCTGCTCGAAAATGCCGCAGCAACCAAAGGACTATTATTTCTCAAAAAAGCAGACAGTTTGGTCCTCGTCGCTGAAGGAATATTAAAAAAAGATAAAGTGGAAGTGATGAGAACGGTAATCCTGGATCGGCGTTCAGATCTACCGGAAGCCGTAGTCAATTATGTAGAACGGACTCAGAAGACGTTGGTTTTAAACAATGCCCGAATAGAAGGGCTATTTACTGCGGACCCCTATATTTTAAAAGCGCAGCCCAAGTCAATTTTATGTATGCCTTTAAACCAAAAAGGCAAAGAAAGTGGCATTCTTTATTTAGAAAATAATGTGACGATGGGGGCATTTACGGTGCAGCGGTTGGATGTCTTAAAACTTTTATGCACCCAAGCCTCGATTTCTTTAGAAAATGCCGGGTTCTATGAGCAACTCCAAGATTATTCCTACAAATTAGAGGAAAAGAATGCGGCGCTCCAGGAATTGTCCGATCGCGAGCGAGAAAAGGCCGATCAACTGGCTGAGTCTTTACATCAATTGCAACAAACCCAAGCGCAATTGGTCCAGACTGAGAAAATTTCCAGTTTAGGACAATTGGTAGCAGGAGTTGCTCATGAGGTGAATAATCCCGTGGGGTTTATTGCCGGGAATTTGACTCATGCGATGGAGTATGTTACGGACTTGCTGGATTTGGTGAATCTGTATGCTCACTATTTTCCCAATCCTCCGGTAGAAATCTTCGAGAAAATTGCAGAAATCGAACTAGAATATATTAAAGAGGATTTGCCTGAATTGCTCAATTCTATGACAGTGGGAACGGAGCGAATCAAGGATATTATGCAGTCGTTGCGGAATTTTTCTCGGGTGGATGCGGTGAAGAAACCCACGGATATCAATGGGGGACTGGATAGTACCTTGATGATTTTGACTGCGCGGTTAAAAGGAAAAGGCGATCGCCCCCAGATTAAAGTGGTCAAAGAGTATGGAAATCTGCCCGAGGTGACTTGTTTTGGGGGACAACTCAATCAGGTTTTTATGAATATTATCGCCAATGCGATCGATGCGATCGATGACATGACCCATCACGAGTCAGACTCCACCAGTCCCAACAGGTTACCCCATCCCTCTCCTATGATCCGCATCCGCACTGAAGTCGCCGAAGAATCGGTGAGGATCCATATTGCAGATAATGGGCCCGGAATGCCAAAAGAAGTGCGCGATCGCCTCTTTAATGCCTTCTTTACCACCAAACCCGAAGGAAAAGGGACGGGACTGGGAATGTCAATTAGTCAGCAAATTGTCGTCGAAAAACATGGCGGAAGAATTCACTGTCTTTCTGCGCCGGGACAAGGCACTGAGTTTATTATCCAGATTCCTTTAATTCCCCAAACTCAAGAGCTTGAACGAGAAGCGATCGGACATCACTCTCGATAGTGGGATTTCCGATGACAAAAGAGGAACCATTAATAACGGATTACTCCCCTTTTGAGACTTGACCTTAAAAATGTGTAGAGGCGATTCGCGAATCGCCTCTACATTAGACCTCTTGTAAAATAACGGATTACTCCCCTTTTGAGACTTGAGCTTAAAAATGTGTAGAGGCGATTCGCGAATC
>NZ_JAMXOT010000302.1 GCF_024220515.1 Oscillatoria sp. HE19RPO | reverse complement strand
TTCAGTCGTTCTTCTTAGTTCGTAGTAACGACTTCAGTCGTTCTTCTTAGTTCGTAGTAACGACTTCAGTCGTTCTTCTTAGTTCGTAGTAACGACTTCAGTCGTTCTTCTTAGTTCGTAGTAACGACTTCAGTCGTTCTCCTCCGGTATTCAAAGATTTTAATGTTTGAACCCCCCTAAATATTAAACCTCCCCTGATCCAAATCAGAGGAGGTCAAAAAATGATGTCGTTAAATCGGGCAAGTTTAATCAATCGCGTCCCAATCCGAATTGAATCTACCCTTCAACTGCGATCGCCTGACCTTTTTTCCGGGACCGACTGCCGGCAAAGGTCAACCCTAACGCCAATAACCCCAGCATACTAGAGGGTTCCGGCACGGAAACGTCCCCGTCGCCTGGAACACTTGCTACAGCAAACTCACCCAATAATGCCACCCCATCATTCGCACATTCCGCGAACAAATGAGCCACAAATTCACCCACCGGCATTAAAGACTTATCAAAACTAAACCCAAAAGTATGGCTTCCCATCGCAGAGAAGTTACCGAAATCCAACCCTAACCCGGTGAAATCATTGATGAGATTAATTCCACCCAACAAATTCCCGGTCTTAATGGAGTTCAGAACCTTATGAGTTCCAGTAATTTGACCGGCAAAGTAGGAGTCATTGTAAGCCAGGTCACCCATAGAAGCACTGCCACCTAGATTATTAACTGTGTTCCTGTGGTGTGTTAAATTGTTAAATCCAGAGTTTGTACTCGTCACATTTTTGAGCGTCACATTATCATAAACCCCAACGCTGCTCACCCCAGAATCGCTATCTTCAGTAAACCGGATGCCAAATAAATTGCCACTGGCACTCGCGGTTTGCGCGTTCTGACCGGAAAAGTTGAAAATTAAATCGCCCCAGCCAATATGACCATCTGCTGCACCACCAGACCTGGCCCCTGTAATTGGCAGATTGGCGTTAATCGCGACAAAAATACTGTTGCTTTGGGTGTCCTCTTTAACAGCCATCCCATACATTTCGTATGTACTGCCAGCCCCAACAGTATTCCCGTTTTGCACCCCATCGTTAAACGAATCAATGGCGTAGTTCCAGCCATTGTGTAGCTGTCCTGCATTCGCTTGGGGTGCAGTAACCCCTAACAAACATACGGTGGCGGCGGCGGTTCCTAAAATAGAGTTGAATAGAGTTACTTTCATAATGGTTCCCTCGTCACTGGTGTTTAACTTTCTGGCTTATATTCATAATCGTATGAACTTTTTTGGGGAAAGACAAGTCTTTTTTTTAAAGCTTGAGTAAAGAAAGTCCCTACAATATCCCCCCATAGGGGTTATTTGAATACGGTTGGATTAGGCCACTTTAATTCATTAAGTTTAAATAGTCCGTATATTCACGTAAAGATTCACCAACCGATGTGAGTTAGGGGGGTAAATCTTTTTTATTTCCAGAGCTTGATTCAGTGAGGATACGCAACCACTCAGAGGGTAGAAACTTTATAAATCATTTGAAGTAGGCAGGAAACAGAGGGCCTCTCTTCCCGGATGTTTGAGATTACCTTACAAGTTGATAGAGGTTCCGACTGTGCAGTTATAAAAAAAAATCATGGATTTAAAGTTTATTGAATATTAAGAATTCAGGGATTTTAAAAGATATCACTCGGGAGTAATTCGCAAAATTGCCCGGATAAGACAGCGGGGAGCCTTGGGAAGAAGCGGCGATCGGGGACCCGGTGAAGCGCAAACACCCCAGGCAAGGTACAATGCACAATTTGATGTCGCGCAGCTACTGGATGAAATGCAAATCAACTGGCAAACCGCTAAAACTTACGAAGATATTCTGTATGAAAAAACCGATGGGATTGCCAAAATTACCATCAACCGGCCCCACAAGCGGAATGCCTTCCGTCCGAAAACGGTGTTTGAACTGTATGATGCCTTTTCTAATGCGCGGGAAGATAGTCGCATTGGGGTGGTGTTATTGACAGGGGCGGGACCTCATACCGATGGCAAATATGCGTTCTGTTCCGGTGGGGACCAAAGTGTGCGGGGGGAAGCGGGATATATCGATGAGGCGGGAGTTCCCCGTTTAAATGTCCTGGACTTGCAGCGGTTAATTCGGTCCATGCCGAAAGTGGCGATCGCCTTAGTTGCGGGATATGCAGTCGGGGGGGGTCATGTTTTACACCTGATTTGCGATTTAACCCTAGCGGCAGAGAATGCTATTTTTGGGCAAACGGGACCGAAAGTGGGCAGTTTTGATGGGGGGTTTGGGGCCAGTTATCTGGCGCGAATCGTGGGTCAAAAGAAAGCGCGGGAAATCTGGTTTCTCTGTCGGCAATATAATGCCACCCAAGCGTTGGAGATGGGGTTGGTGAATGCGGTGGTGCCGGTGGAACAACTGGAGGCGGAGGGGGTGACTTGGGCGAATGAAATTTTAGAGAAAAGCCCGATCGCCATTCGCTGTCTGAAAGCTGCCTTTAATGCCGATTGCGATGGTCAAGCGGGGTTACAGGAACTGGCGGGGAATGCCACGATGTTGTACTACATGACCGAGGAAGGGGCGGAAGGAAAACAAGCGTTTCTAGAAAAAAGGCAACCAGATTTTCGTCAGTATCCCTGGTTGCCATAATGTTTTAATGCCTTTAAATCATGCAACCCGGTTTGGATTTCCAAACCGGGTTTTTACCCCTGATGTTTAAAAAGTGGCGATCGCGATCGCTTCTGGAGTTTAACCCCAGAAGCGCGATTTGCTGAGTAATTCTACTGAGCGATTCAACCCAATAATCCGGTCGTTTAACTACTGGGGAGTTTGAGGGGCGCTAAGTCCCGCGCTGTACTGGAACGGTCAGCGTCGGGATACATGGACCCCTCAAGTCAATTAAAGGGTATGTGCTTCGCACACGCTGCGCGAACGATGCCCTGAAAATTGACAATCAGTGGAATTGTCATGCTATAATATTATCACAAATTATTTTTACGGTAATGTTGAGAGCAACCAAGTACAGAATTTACCCAACCTCCGAGCAAAGACAACACCTTGCTCAGAGTTTTGGTTGCTGTAGATTCGCTTGGAACTATGCTCTCAACCTAACCAACGAAACCTACAAAGCTACGGGGAAGGGCCTGGGTCGCTTTGCCATACAGAAAGAGATAACTAATCTCAAGAAAGAGCATGAATGGATGAAAGAACCTTATTCCCAGTGCTTACAGGTTGTTGCCCTAAATTTGTCTAGGGCTTTTATCAACTTTTTTGAAGGGAGGGCGGCTTATCCTCAATTCAAATCAAAGCACCGTAACCAATCCATTAGTTATCCCCAGAATGTCTCTATTGTAGAAGATGGCATCAAATTCCCCAAGATGGGAATTGTTCATGCCAGACTACATAGACCTATTGACGGGGCAATCAGAACAGTCACGGTGTCGATGAATGCTTCATGCCAATACTTTGCCTCTGTCCTAGTCGATGATGGGGAAGATATCCCCGAAAAAACTGCTGAAGGGAAAGCGGTAGGTATTGATTTAGGCTTGACTCATTTTGCTATCACCTCCGATGGGTCTAAGTTTGATAACCCCCGTTGGTTAGCTAAACATGAGAAAAATCTAAGAGCCAAGCTTGATCGGTTGTCCAGAAGGCAAAAAGGCTCCAAAAACCGTAACAAAACCCGTAAGCAGGTAGCCGGGGTACATAACAAAATATCTCAATGCCGGTCAGATTTTCACCACAAGCTGTCACGCAGGATGGTAGATGAAAACCAAGTCATAGTGGTAGAGAATCTAGCAGTTAGGAACCTGGTCAGAAACCACTGTCTCGAATCAGCAATCAGCCAAGTGGGATGGGGTCAGTTCTGTACCATGCTGAAGTACAAAGCAGAGCAAGAAGGGAAAGTTTACCTTGAGGTAGACCGATTCTTTCCTAGCTCCAAAACCTGCAATGTTTGCCTCAATCAAGTCAGAAGCCTGACCTTAAATGTCAGAACTTGGCAGTGTGAAAAGTGTCAAACGAAGCACGATAGAGACATAAATGCTGCCAAGAACATCAGAGATGAAGGACTGCGTATTTTATCCTCGGGAACTGGGGAGTTCGCCTACCGCCCAGGTGTAAGTCGAGATAGTAGAGGACGCAAGAAATCTACTGTCTCGCAGTCTGTTGGGTAGGAAGCCGACGGTGTAATCTCTGATTCACCGTTCGGTAGTTCACCTTGTATTAAATGAATGAACGTGAATGTCAAATTTTTTGTAACTTTAGCTGACTGAGAGAAAATGCTCACCGTTATCCGGTGGATTGAGGGGGGTAGAGACAACCACCGAATCGGTTTGAGCCTTGTCTCGCTCTGCTGAAGGTTGGTGGAATGCCCGTTCTAGGGAGAGAGTCCCTGCCACCCGGAGTCGTTGGTCTTCCAAGACGATCGGATCGGGTTTAATGTCTTCCCACGAAGGAGCAAAGGGCGGTAAAGCTAAGGAACAAGCTTTCCAGCCTCCACGAACCAATACACCGAGTTGTTGGCAGTTTCCACCCCTGCGGCCTTCAGGGGTATAGAACCGACAATGGCGACAGGATGACGATTGGCAATTTGAGGTCTTCATAGGGGTGCTTGGGGGACAATCAAATGATGCTTCTATTATGATGTAAGGTGATTTTACGCAGGAAAGCCATCAAGCCTTTATCCCGTATAGGTTTAAGCGATCCCCAATGAAAAATCACCTTAATAATTTCTTTATTATTCTGTAAGAAATAGCAACAATTCAGTTAAGTAACAACTCACCTCCACCCTTCCCAACTGGATGATTTCAAGCTGTAAATTCATGGGGATCAATATTTTAGCTAGTCATTTGCCTCCCTGACAAGGGGAGATTTCAGAGAAGATAGGCTCAATAAATGCTGAGGGTTTGCCATGTAAATCAGCAGTTGGTGGTCCCAAATCGAAATAAGTCAAGGCAATCAAGACAGAGATTTGAGGGAGATGTTTGCAATAGAGGTGGGGGTATGGGTAATCTCGAAAGACAATGCTGGGGGGTTGGGCTGGCTCCTTCAAAACTCTAATTCACCGCGAATGGAGGATTGAGATTGCCTTGAGGAAAGACCGACGATCGCCCCTACCCTGACCACTGTTTCGCAGCACAGAGGGCGCAAACCGACCAGCGATCGAGTTCCCCGGGAGGTGTAGGACAACCACAATGGGGACAAAGGGGCAAACCCTGCGATCGGGCTTGTACCCCTTGTGCCCAACGCTGGAAAGTCCCTTGAGCATTCTCAACCTCACCGGACTTACCCAGATTTTGAGAATCCACCCCAACTGTAGAGGCGATTCGCGAATCGCCTCTACAGTTAGGGTTTAACTTTAAAGATGGGGTAAGTCCTGGAGCAGAACCCGTCGGAGTTACGGTATCAGCACTCAACTCAGCCAGCCGAGAAGGATGATCCTGCCAAAGTATTTCTTGATCCGCCAAATCTGGACATTTCACATCAGATTTAGACCAATCCTTGGGAGAAAAGCGAATATCGGCGATCGCCTCAGAGCGCCCCACATTTAACCGTTGCAAAATCCGGCGGCGCTCAAACATCAGGTTTTGGGCCCAAGCCGCGCTCGAAGTCGCCACCCGCAGCACCCCTCGTTCCACCGCCAAAGGACGGGTATGCTGAGTAATCTTCGGTCCGACGGCGATCGCCCAAGATTCAACCAACTGCTGATATTCCCGTTGCTTTTGTCCCAGGGTCTGAGCCGCCAGAGCGCCTAAAATATGATCCAGAGAGTTAAAAGCCATCGAGTCCAACTCAACATTGAAGTGAAACATTTAAAATGGGGTGCAACAGTACAGTCTGTGACTCTTGCAATGCCTCCTATTATAGGGATGGGTATCAGGCAGAGTCAGACAAACTCCCTATCGTCAGGGAGCCACCCACAAGGCGAAATCATCACGAAATCACACAGGAGAGAGGGCATGAGCGAACGGTCCCCCCAGGCGAGTCGAGCCACAGTTTCCCCAGAGCAGGGATTAAAACCGGCATTAGCCGCAGTGCTAGAAAGTTTAGACGTCAAGCTAGAGTCAGAATTAACCCGCTATCGGCGACAAAAACGGGGTGATGCCGTGCAACCGTCCTACTCCGGGAATGGGTTGACCCCCCCGCAAAAAACCGCAGTGGATTTAATTACCCTGTCCCCCAGTAGCACGCCACCCCAGCAGTCTCCCGCCTTAGAACTGCCCAGCGCTCAGACGTTGAAATTCGAGGCCCTCAAACCGATGCCCGGACCTGACGCAGCAGAAACGCCAAGTGCGGCGGTTAACGGGAGTCAGAATCAGCCTGTGAATATTCCGGCGATCGCCACCTCCGGGGACAACGGCAATGGCTCATCCGCAGCCAATCCAGAAACTGCCAATGGCATCGACTTATCTACAGAAAGCCCCGGTGCGATCGTCGGACCGACTCAGGGAACTAACCCCCAGGATCCCAATGAGTATCTCGACTCTTCAGAAAAATTAGTCAGTAGTTTAGATCGAGACAATGCCAAAAAGCTGGCCGAACTGCGGGCTAGACGAAAAACTCGCTCCCAAAATAGCTTCCTGAGTCCCTTGGGAATTGGGTCAATGCTGTTATTTGTGGCAGCAAGTGCCACCTTAGTTTATGTCGTGACTCAGATGGGAGAGGGTGAAAACCCCGGCACGCGGCAACAAGCCAATCGAGGTGGAAATGGGAATAGTCAAGTCTCTGAGCCGACCTTGAGCAATGAAGGAGGGAGAATTACCCCGGATTTAACCAATTCCCAGTTTAAACCCTTGGATTTAGGGAATCTGGGAACCCTGGAGGAAAAACCGCCGGTTGCAGTTCCGACACCGAGTCCCCAAGGGTCTGTCCCCGCACAGACAGGGGCAGTCGCCCCAACGGTCACGCCCAACCCCGCCCCCGGTACTCCCGCCCCAACTTCCCCCGGATTGAGCAATCTGACCACCGATTATCTGGCGGGATCCGGACAGCCTACCGTGACTCCACCGGCCACCGGAACCGCCCCCACAGTCACTCCGAATGGGGGGACGGCAGCACCGGGGGTACCGGGGGCACCGGCGACGACTACCGGGGTGAGTCCGGCGTCATTCCCGGGGTTTTACTATGTGGTGATGGATTATCAGAATGATGAGAGCCTATGGAAAGCCAGAGAAGTCGTCCCCGATGCCTACCTGCGGGAGTATCCCATTGGGGTGAAGATTCAGGTTGCAGCCTTTGAAGATCAAGCCTCAGCTCAAGCAATGGTGGAACAAATGAAGAAGCAAGGGATAACCGGAAAAATTTATAAGCCTTAAGGGCATAGACTCCACAGGGTTAGAGACTGCGATAGCATAGGATTAGGGTTCGTACCCGGTCCGCACCAGGCAGGATGTGAGCACTAGACTCTAGGCGATCGCCCCTTGGGGGACGGGGGTTTTAAAAACTTGCCAGCCCTTGGTCATGGCATAGAAGGCGATCGCCTTCTTGGGAAAACCCTGACATTTGAGCCTGGGACCAGGGGCGAGCTTAGACGCACTATGCAACTGATATGGAGTCCGTTATGGGATTGTTTGACCGAATCATGAGGGTGATTCGCGCCAATATTAATAATCTAATTAATAAAGCCGAAGACCCCGAAAAGATTCTCCAACAGACGATGATTGAGATGCAGGAGGATTTGACCCAACTGCGACAAGCTGTAGCTCAGGCGATCGCGACCCAAAAACGCACCGAGCGTCAGTACAGCCAAGCTCAGTCCACCGCTGACGAATGGTATCGACGGGCGCAGTTGGCCTTGCAGAAGGGGGATGAAAACCTCGCCCGCGAAGCCCTGACCCGTCGGAAATCCTACCAAGATACAGCGACGGGCATGAAAGCACAGATCGACCAACAAACTGGAGTGGTGGAACAGCTCAAGCAAAATATGCGGGCTTTAGAAGGTAAAATCGTCGAAGCGAGGACAAAAAAAGACCTTTATATTGCCCGTGCGCGCTCCGCCCAGGCATCCGAGCGACTCAATGAGATGCTCGGGAACGTCGGGACTGGGAATGCAATGGCCGCTTTTGAGCGCATGGAAGAAAAAGTCATGCAACTCGAAGCGCGATCGGAGGCAGTCGCGTCCCTCGGTGGTGATGACCTAGAAAAAAAATTTGCTTCCCTAGAATCCGGGGGTGAGGTAGACGAGGAATTAACGGCAATGAAAGCGCAAATCAGCGGGAGCAACCCCGCTCGTCCTGAACTTCAGCCCGTCTATGCTCCCTCAGATCCGGAAATAGAAGGAGAACTCCAAAAACTCCGCGATCGCATGGAGGAGTAACCCTGGGGATGGGGTTTCTTCTCCATCGCTCTTCAAGGAGCAACCTCCCACTAGGCTGCCTCCGGTTAAGCCCTCAATTTAGGGTGAATGTGCCAGAAATCCGTTCCGTTGCTTCCCGTCAAAATTGATAATTCTGTGAATTGGCAAGTGCTCATGAGCGAGCAAAACTTTAAGCCTTACCCTTTAAAATAGGAATAGGAATTAAACCCACTTAGAAAAACTCCCCTGAATCAGTGCCTTCGGAGTCAATATTCCAGGGGGTCCATCCACCCAAAAATATATCGGGATGTAGCGAGAAAGCGGATGAAGTTTTTACACTAGATTCATCAAGAGAGTCTTTGGTATTCGATCGCCGCAGTCACCTTCTGTCTCCGGCTGACACCGAGTACCATCAAAGGAGATGGAATGGGTGAGGACCGTTGCCACCCAATCAATCAACAGCGAGGATCTCAGGCCAGCAGCCTGTCCATAACAACCTACCTTGTAAACCCGAAAAGGAAAAATAGCATCATGGGATTGTTCGATCGCATTAGCCGAGTTGTCAGAGCCAATCTTAACGATATAGTCAGCAAAGCGGAAGACCCAGAAAAAGTCCTAGAGCAATCTATTATCGATATGCAGGAAGACTTGGTGCAGTTGCGCCAAGCCGTCGCTAGTTCCATTGCCAACCAAAAACGCACTCAGAAACAGTACGAGCAAGCCAACAACGAAGCCAATACCTGGCAAAGTCGCGCCCAACTCGCCCTCCAAAAAGGGGATGAAAATCTCGCCCGCGAAGCCCTGGTTCGCAAAAAATCCAACGCTGAAACCGCTGCCATGTTAAAAGCCCAACTCGATGGGCAGTTAACTCAGGTGGATAACCTCAAGCGTAATTTAATCGGTTTGGAAAGCAAGATTTCTGAAGCGAAAACCAAGAAAAATATGCTCAAAGCTCGGGCGCAAGCGGCTAAGGCGAACGAACAGCTTCAAAATACCCTCGGTTCCATCAATACGGGTGGCTCAATGGCAGCATTCGAGCGGATGGAAGAAAAGGTGCTGCAAATGGAAGCCCGTTCTCAAGCAGCTTATGAAATTGGTGGCACGAATCTGGAAAGTCAGTTCGCGCAATTGGAGGCGGGAAGCGATGTGGATGATGAACTCTCAGCCATGAAAGCTCAACTCACCGGCGCATCTCCGGCTCAAAGTCAACTCCCCAGCGCCGGAGAAAGCAGCGCTCCCAAATCCGCTGTGGATGATGAATTGGAACAGTTGCGATCGCAACTCAATGACGGTTAACTCACCCCTTTGATTTTCCACAACTCCCTGATGTTCATCAGCTGGCTTGTCTTTCCTTCTTTCTGACTAAGGCGGCCCTCTACCCAGGGAGTTGTGGTTTTTTTTTCGATAAATCGCCCATCTCCCCATCCACCAAGGACCCATGACAAATGACCCATGACAAATGACCCATGACAAATGACCCATCCCCCATCCCCCCATCCCCCCAGTGCCTCCCCTGCTGTAAAATAATCACAGTTTAATAACATGGAGCGATCGCCCCGGAGTTGCGATCGCCGAGTACCTGATATTTGAAAGCGGTGGGCATGAGTAGCATTATCAAAGTCACAGATACTGAGTTTGGAACCGAAGTAGAACAAGCAACCACCCCAGTATTGGCCTATTTTTGGGCCAGTTGGTGTGGGCCTTGCCGATTGGTCTCTCCCTATATAGACTGGGCAGCATCAGAATATGGCGATCGCCTCAAAGTCCTTAAGCTCGAAGTCGATCCCAATCCTGAATCGGTGAAAAAGTGCGGCGTTGAAGGCGTACCGGCAATCCGCGTCTTTAAAGACGGGGCGATCGTGGAATCCTTTGAGGGAGCCATTACCAAACAGGCATTAGCCACCCTGATCGACGCCCATCTCTAAAAACTGATTGAAATTCCCTAACCGGACTCACCCCTGGAGACCTATTTTATGATGAGAGCCTGCGTAGGCAGGCTTTGTTAGTATAGCCCCACCCTTGAGGGTGCGGGTTTAGCAGATCCAGGTAAACCGGATTCCGTATCCGTTGCACTCCATCAGCTTCTCACCCGTTAACCATCATGCAGTTTGCTAACCGTTTAGAACCCCTGCGTTCCAATGTCTTTGCGGATATGGATAACGCTAAAGCTAAGGCAAAAGCCGCAGGATTGAAGGTCATTGATTTATCCTTGGGGTCCTCGGACCTCCCCCCAGCACCCCATATCGTTGAGGCGATCGCCTCTTCTTTACCCGATCGCAACTCTCACGGCTATGTCCTGTTTCACCGCACCCAAGCTTTTCGCGAAGCTGCCGCCCGGTGGTACCACCAGCGCTATGGCATTGCAGTAGACCCCCAAACTGAAGTCCTCGCCTTAATTGGCTCCCAGGAAGGCACCGCTCATTTACCCTTAGCCATTTTAAATCCTGGAGATTTTGCCCTCCTCATGGATCCGGGCTATCCCTCCCATGCCGGTGGAGTGTATTTAGCCAGTGGTCAAATTTATGGGATGCCTCTGCGGGAAGAAAACGGATTTCTGCCCGTTTTTGAGGAAATTCCCCCAGCGGTCCTCAACCAAGCGCGGATGATGGTTCTCAGCTATCCTCACAACCCCACTACCGCGACTGCTCCTCTGTCGTTTTTCCAAGAAGCGGTTGCCTTTTGTCAGCAGCATCAGTTAGTCCTGGTGCATGACTTTCCCTACGCCGATTTAGTCTTTGATGCCCAGATTTCCGTGCCCTCCGTCCTGCAAGCGGACCCGGAAAAAACCGTTTCTATCGAGTTTTTTACCTTGTCCAAATCCTATAATATGGGCGGATTACGGGTGGGGTATGCCATTGGCAATCCCGAACTGATTAAAGCCCTGCGGCAAGTCAAGGCGGCAGTGGATTTTAACCAATATCAGGGCATTCTCAACGGGGCGATCGCCGCCCTCACGGGACCCCAAGACACTGTAGGCGAAATGACCAGCATCTTCCGCAACCGTCGAGATGCTTTCGTCAACGCCCTCCATCGCATCGGCTGGCAAGTGCCGATGCCCGAGTCTACCATGTATGTCTGGGCCAAACTCCCCGAACAGTGGGCCAACAATTCCATCGGCTTTTGTACCCAAATGGTGGAAAAAACGGGTATCGCTGCTTCTCCCGGTTCCGGGTTTGGCAAAATGGGTGAAGGGTATGTGCGCTTTGCCTTAGTTTGGGATCCGCCCGTGTTAGAAGAAGCGGTGGAACGAATTGCCGAGTTTTTGAATTCATAATTTTACCGAGTCCCACAATCTGGCAACACAACCGATGAGTGCGTCTTATCGGTTGTTTTTTACAAAAGCCACACCAGGAGAAAACTTGAGTAAAATTTCTGAGCTGAAACCGCCTAAGTTTAGCAACTCTTTACACAAACTTTACGAGACTCCCCTCTAACTTTATGGAAAGTTAGAGGGGAGGGGGATAAGATCAGGGCAGGTTGTCAGAAATTCTATCTGTTATTAATAAACCTTAAAGTTGAGACCCTCTTAAGGTATAGAGGGCGGCAGCCAGACCTAACCCTGGGGCAATATATGGAGTCAACAAGTTCTAAATGATCGCGCCTTTAACGTGATAGCGATCGCACCATCCCGGGAAATTTCGAGATTTAATGAGACATCCGCAACACTCAGCGGAATCACAAACCTAAACCTACTTGCACATTCTTACGGAGACCCCAATCATGACTGGATTCGTTAATAAACTCGCACTCGCCACTTCTCTTGCCGTCGGTATGACTGCGATCGGCAGCGCCCCCGCCTTTGCCGGTAGCTTCACCGGGAGCGTTTCAGGCCCTAACCTTTACTACGACTCCAATGGCACGAATACATTTCTTGGGGGTACCAACGTCAATAGCGTTACTTTGACCGGGGATAGCACTGCACCGGGAAATAATATTGAGTTAGGTGGCACTACGGCACACTCCAGCACCGCAGATTTCGGGAATGCCTCAACCCTCAGCGGCATGATTGGAGGTCAATCCATCACCCTGAGTAGTATGACAGCAACCGACTGGTTTGGAGCCAGTGTGGATACATCCTTTGGAGCAGATAACTTTGCTAACCAATGGTTCAACGCCGCCTTGGATGCCTATAATTTCGATACCATTGCCGCCTTAGCTGCAGGGTTCGGACACAATTTAACAAGATCCACGCTCTTTAGCACCTTTGTCGGTGGTGGTGGATTTGCCCGAGCCAGCGATCCGAATATCTCCTACATCAATCAAGAGAACAATCAAGTTAAAATCGGCCTAGCCGGTCACTTAACATTAAATACTGATATCAATAACTTCCTGACATTGCAAGGGTTAGGACACTTTGCCGGGTTCGTTCCCCAAAACGTGCAACTCAGCGAAATAGTGAAGGTGACTTACGGTGGAGAGACGGGCTACTTTTCGAGCCTGTTTGCCACAGGTTCAGGACTGTTCGACATCGCCGATGGCCGCTCACATAATGGCAATTATGAAATTACCCTAGCTGCCATACCGGGCAATGACGTTTCTGTTCCCGAACCCTCCACCATGCTTGCTCTGATGGCAGTGGGAGGTCTCTTTGCTACCGCCAAGCGCAAAACTGCCAAAAACGCCTAAATTATCTTAGGGTATAGGTTTGATAGCCTCCTCAAAAAAGGAAGCCTCCGGGCTTCCTTTTTTTATCCCAAATTTCAGGGAAAAGATCAAGGGGAAATTCCCCCGTTGGTACTAACGACTTCAGTCGTTCTCCCCTTCTGGGTATCACAACCTCAGTCGTTTCCATGCCAGAAGATCAGCCGTTAGTTATCCCCCATTACAAACTCGCCTGCAACTTATCCAATAAGCCCTCAATATAATCTAAGGCACTGGCGATCGTCTGGGGATTTTCGATATCCACATCTACATACTTCCGCAACGCCTCCACCTGATTGAGACTCCCACCTGCCGACAATAACTCCAGATACCCGGGAATAAAATCTTTACCCGTTTCCAGATATTTTTGATAACAGGCTAAACTCACAATATTGGAAGCAGCGTACTGGTAGCAATAAAAAGGCTTAAAGAAAATATGCCCAATTCGCGCCCAATCATACTGGTGTTCCGGTAATAATTCCACGGAATTTCCACAGAGATTGCGATACAACTCCATCCATTTTTCATTGACGAAGTTGGCATCAAAGCTGCCTTCTTTGGCGCGATCGTGAATCGCCAATTCCAACCGACTAATTGTACTTTGCCGGAATAGCAAATTGAACTGGTCCTCCAACTGCCGCGTCAGCAACGACTTCATCAGCGCCTTATTGTCTGCGGCAGTTTTCAGCAGGTAATCCAGCAACAGCAACTCATTAAAGGTCGAAGCAATCTCTGCTAAAACCAAAGGCGGATTGCTATTATAATAAGATTGAGCATCATCAATCCAAGCAAAATGCAACCCATGACCCATTTCATGAGCCAGGGTAAACAAAGAATTGTAATCGTCCGTGTAAGAGAGCAATAAATAACTGTGTTTACCGTGAGAGTAGGCACAAAATGCACCACCCCGTTTGCCCGGACGAACCTTGGCATCAATCCAATTTTTTAAGAAAAACTCTTCTGCACGCCGCGCATAATTGACATCAAACTCTTGTAAGGCATTCAGCAAGGTTTCTACCCCAGCTTGATAGTTGACTGGGGGTACAGGTTCCTCATCCTCGGTCGTCCAAGGTGCATAAAGGTCACAAATCCGGATTTTCTGACCGAGTGCCTTTCCTTTGAGTTGATAGTAGCGATCGAACAGTTCAAACCGACTCGCCGTCCCGTCCATAATGGCACGGAAAACAGGTTCAGAAACCTCATCAGCTAACAATTGCTTATGCAAAGTGGAGGAATACTGGCGCATCTGACTTTCGATGCGATGATCCTGAGTGACGGTATTCAGAATGAACCCATAAAGGGAGTTGTGCTGTTTGAGAACATTTCGCACCGAGAGATAGGTATTGTACCGCACTTCCGGTGAGGGATGAAACAACAAGGCACTCAATTCCGCCTCATTGCTGGCACTTTTGCCATCGGGGGTCGTTACGGGTTCATATTCTTGTTCTCCCAAATGCACCGATCGCAATTGGATAAACGCTTGCCGACCCGTGAGACTGTCTTGATTGCGCGTTTGTTCGATTTCTTCGGAAAGGGTGTGAGGACGAAACTCCGCAATGCGATGGAGATAATGGGTGTAACTTGCTAGTTCCGTAGCAGCGAGTAATTGGTTAAAATTCTCTTCAGAAATCTGCTGTAATTCTAGGTCAAAAAACAGCAATTGATTCTCGATCGCCGTTAGCGCTTCCATCACCTGATCCAGCAGTTGCTTCGCTTCCGTATTGCGCGTATCTGCTGAAAAGGTCAGGGAAGGATAGGCATAGACATAACCGGAGACTTGACCGATTTCTTCCAATTCTTGTAAACAATCGGCGATTTGTTCCGGGGTGAGTGCAGCAACATTGCCGCGATAAGTGCGACGAAACCCCGCAGCACGATGCTGAAGGACTTCTAAATCATGCTCGATCTGCGGGTCATCAAACCCTTGATAAAGGTCTGATAAGTCCCACTCCTGGGGATTTTCCAATTGCGCGATCGCCGGGGATTGAGGGCTTTGAACCAAAGTAACACTCCTTTGTCACAGTTTGCTACTTCTATTATGAGGGAAATTTTCCCCATTATCCACACCCAGTCCGAGTACGGCAATCCGAACGGACTACCTGAGTCTATCAGGGGAGCAGATTCCGGTGCAGGTAAATTAATGTAAACCCTGGAAATTATCATAGACCTTTTTAGCCTAAAATTACAGATAAAATATGGCAATTAAACCCGAGTTCCATGGACATAGATAACCTCTGTAAATACCTAGCCGCGAAATATCCACAACGCTTTGCCTCTTGGATATCGCGAAGAATCATTACCTCACCCGTGGAGGTGTTAAAAACCGAATTAACCCTAGAACCCGTGAGGGCTGATTCCGTGATTTTCTTCCGGACAGACGAGGAAATTCTCCATTTAGAATTTCAGGTAAAAGTCCCCAAGGATAGACCGATGCCTTTGCGGATGTTAAATTATTGGGTGCGCCTATATTGGCAATATGGACTGCCGGTGAGACAGGTGATTATTTGGTTGCAACCCACCAGCAATCCAGCGGTGTTTGAGACCGAATTTATCAGCGAAAATACTCGCCATCGATATGAGGTCATTCGGATTTGGGAGGAATCTCCCGAACTGTTGCTTCAAGACCCAGCATTGCTGCCCTTGGCGGTGTTAGCAGCGACTCAAGAACCGAACCAACTCCTGGCGCAAGTGGCCCAGGAAGTGGCTAAAATAGAGGAAACTGAACTGCGCCAAGAAATCTCTGCTTGTACCCAGATTCTAGCGGGTTTACGGTTTAACAAAGATACGATTACTAACTTTTTCCGGGAGGAAATTATGCAGGAATCCGTGATTTACCAAGATATTCTTCAAAAGGGACTAGCCAAGGG
>NZ_JAMXOT010000301.1 GCF_024220515.1 Oscillatoria sp. HE19RPO | reverse complement strand
AATTCTGATGATGCTGGGTTAGATGCGATCGCCTTCAATTCTCCCCATCGATGTTCTATAGCATTGACGGGTACGAGAGGGGGAGGGCAATGCTATAGAACAGGGGCCAGGGGGAGAGGGAGGGGGAGAGTTGCGATCGCACCCAAGATTCCCCAGGAGCGATCGCACTCAAGACCTGGATCAAACAATCTCTAAGCGTTCTTTCAGCAGAGACCACCCCAAACGGGACAGATGCCCGTGGGAATCAGCCCAAAAATCTGACTGATTCGGATCCAACCAATCTAAGTCAATGCAGGGTTCTAGTGCAGAAGTGCAAAAGAACATAACCAGCTATAATAAGAGAAAGAGGCAGAGGGACCCCTATCAGGGGCCACGCCCAAGTTCTATCTCGACTTAATCAATCATGCCTACTCCAAAAGCCAAAGTCTGTACAGTATCTCCAAGGCAACATCAGTTACTAGAACAAATATCGCGCAAAGCAACTAATCCACATCGATTAGTACAAAGGGCCAAATTAGTTTTGTTGGCGGCTGATGGAATTAATAACAGCGAAATTTCTGACCAATTGCAAATGAACCGGAATCAAGTTCGGATGTGGCGCTCCCGATGGGCTGACGCCTCAGCTACACTAGAGATAGCAGAAACCACAGAAATTAGCGATAAAAAATTAATTCAACTGATTATAGATATTTTAAGTGATCAACCCCGTCCAGGTAAGCCCCCCACATTTACCGTAGATGATATTGTCCAAATTGTTGCAGTTGCCTGTGAACATCCTTCCCTAAGTCAGCGCCCAATCAATGAATGGACCCACCAAGAACTGGCATCCGAAGTCGTTAAAAGAGGAATAGTCAAAGAAATTTCCCGCCGAGCGCGTGGGGCGTTTTTTAAAATGAGGCGGATCTTCAACCTCACCGCTCTCAATACTGGCTAAATACAACCCCTAAAGATAGAGAAGCATTTCAAGAGCAAGTAAAAAACGTTTGTGAACTACACCATAATGCATCAAAATTGGCCGAAAATGGCATCCATTTGATTAGTACCGATGAAATGACGGGAATTCAAGCATTAGAAAGAGCTTACCCGACTAAATCGATGATTCCCGGACAAGTAAAACGGATAGAGTTCGAGTACATCCGACATGGAACGTTAACTTTAATAGCCAATTGGGATATTGCCTCATGACAAGTTATAGAACCCTCTATTGGTCCGAGGCGTACTGAGATAGATTTTGTCAACCACATCGAGCAGACAATTGATAAGGACCCTGAAGCAGGCTGGATTTTTATTGTTGACCAACTGAATACTCATAGGAGTGAATCTTTAGTTCAGTTGGTAGCCGAGCGCTGTCAGATAAATACCGACCTGGGTGTTAAAGGGAAAAAAGGAATTTTGGCATCGATGAAAACTCGCTGGTGCTTTTTTAAGTGACCCCACCCATCGAATTCGTTTTGTGTATTTGCCCAAACACACATCCTGGTTAAACCAGATTGAATGTTGGTTCAGTATCTTGACCCGTCGCCTTTTAAAACGCGGAGAATTCACTTCGACCTTTGACCTATCTGAGCAAATTCTTAAGTTTATCGATTACTTCAACCGAACGAGCGCCAAACCATTCTTATGGAAATTTGAAGGCTTCAAGGAGTCTAAATAGACTGGCTATTTATTTTTGCACGTCTGTTCTAGTTTTTTCAGTTCTGGGTATGCCCGGAACGAGAAAGGAATCTTAGAACCCAAAAACCTGCTAACCACTGGAACCAAATAAACACTCGGGTAAGCTCCCATGATTCCGGTAACAATCTCTAAGTAATTTTGCAGTAAAGCTTTCCTGTCCGGTTGTTTCACCGAGATATAGTGGAGATTCCCAACACAGTAACGCTGTTCTGGCTCAAACTCCATAAACCGCTCAGTCCATGCCAGACCCATCTAGGGGGTAATCTCTGGCAATTTAATCGCCCCGTGCATTTCGGTAGAGGGGAACAGGAAGATGCGATCGCACCGGGGGAATACCAAATCCAACCCTCGGATTAACTCGCTGTCATTGATTGGTAAACCGGGGACCGTGTAATTGGCCTATCCAGAAAACATCCATTGAGTCTCGGGGAATTTGAGGGTAGCGCTGGAGTCCCCAACTAGAGCGCGGGTCAAAACCTTGTCTTTGTTAAATCCGTCCAATGACCGGAGTTCCCCGGTTTCATCAATTCTAAAATTTAG
>NZ_JAMXOT010000017.1 GCF_024220515.1 Oscillatoria sp. HE19RPO | reverse complement strand
GGGTCCTCACAATCAAGAACACTTCCGGTCCCCTCCCCTTGCCAAGGGGAGGGTTAGGGTGGGGTCCTCACAATCAAGAACACTTCCGGTCCCCTCCCCTTGCCAAGGGGAGGGTTAGGGTGGGGTCCTCACAATCAAGAGAACTTCCGGTCCCCTCCCCTTGGCAAGGGGAGGGTTAGGGTGGGGTCCCTCTTGGGCGATCGCCCTTGCACGTAGAAAGAGGTTGGGCCAAACTCCATACAGGCGCTTAAGTCTCCAAGAGTGCGTGAGGTGGCTTTGCCACCTCACGAGGAACCCCACCCTAACCCTCCCCTTGCTAAGGGGAGGGGACCGGAGGTGCAGTTAATAGTAAGGCAAATCCCCTATCTCCCCCATCCTCCTCCATCTCCCCCATCCTCCCCATCTCCCCCATCTCCCCCATCTAGAGTAAAAGGTAGGCAATGCCTACCTTTTACTCTTTTTTGGGTAGGTTAAATTCACAGAACCTGCTCCCTTCTTCTCACATACAAATTAAATCTACCTCATGATTCCTTTTGTTGTATCTAAACTCAATCCCATCGCTCAAAAAGCCCGAGAAATCCTCCCCCGCTTCAGCGGAACCGTTGCAGTTGCCAGTCTCACTATCACTGCCTTATTACTGGGTGTAAGACAACTCGGCGGATTGCAACCCTTAGAACTTATCCTGTTTGACACCATGACCCGCCTCCGTCCCGACCCTGGACCGGACCCCCGCTTACTGATTGTTGAAATCACAGAACAAGATATAGCAAACCAGGGAACATGGCCTTTTAGCGATCGCCTATTTGCGGAAGTTTTGGAAGAATTACAACGCCATCAACCCATTGCGATCGGCTTAGATATTGTGCGAGATATCCCCAACGAACCGGGACATCAGGAATTGCTTGCCCAATTGCAACAACCGAATGTGATAGCCATTACCACCCTGGGTAACGAACAAAAACAAAGAGTTGCTGCACCGGCTGGGATTTCCCCAGAACAAATCGGCTTCAATGACATTGCGATCGACCCCGATGGCAGAGTACGGCGCAATTTAATGTTTGCCTCTCAACGTGGCAAAAGTCTCCCTTCCTTTTCCGTAAACTTAGCCTTGTTGTATCTCAAGAATCAAGGCATCAAACCTATCCTAACTGAAGCCCAAGAATATCAATTAGGAAATGCCATTTTCCCGAAATTAAAATCTAATTCCGGTGGGTATCAGACCATTAATGCCAGAGGATATCAAACCCTCTTGAATTATCGCCGGGAATCCGTGGGGCGAAAGATTAGCTTTGGGGAGGCGATCGCCCAAGAGTTTGACCCGGAATGGGTGCGGGATAAAATTGTTTTAATTGGCGCAACTGCACCAACCCTAAAAGACTTATTTTATACCCCTTATAGTCGGGGAATTGGTCAATTAAAAATGCCGGGAGTGGTGATTCATGGACAAAAAAGTAGCCAAATTTTATCAGCAGTATTAGACAATAAACCCTTGTTTTGGTTTATGCCAGAATGGGGAGAAATTCTGTGGATTGTCTTCTGGGGAATTAGTGGGAGCCTGGTCGTCGAGAAATTCCGCAATTCTCTGATGATTACAGGAAGTGTATTCATTGCATTAGGGCTAATCTTTGGCATCGGCTACAGCCTGTTTTTAACCGGCGGATGGATACCCCTAGCAGCCCCAGCTACCGCCTTTATTTGCACCAGTGTATTCGGCATCATGTACCAGCGACAAATTGCCGGAAAACAGCAACAAATGGTCATGAATCTGCTGGGACAACAGACCTCCCCCGAGATAGCCACAGCCCTTTGGAGTGAACGCGATCGCCTCCTAGAATCCGGAATGCTGCCCTGGCAAACCCTCACCGCCACCATCCTATTTACCGACCTCAAAAACTTCAGCACCCTGTCTGAAACCAAGACCCCAGAAGAATTAATGACCTGGTTAAATCCCTATCTCAGCGCCATGACTGATGAAGTCTTAAACCATCACGGCATCGTCAATAAATTCACCGGCGATGGCATCATGGCAGCCTTCGGCGTCCCCATTCCCAGCACCACCCCCGAACAGATTGCTAAAGATGCGGAAAATGCCGTAAACGCCGCCTTAGCCATGAGCAAAAAACTTCAAGAATTAAATCAAACCTGGCAACAAGAAGGATTACCCAAAGTACAGATGCGAATCGGCATCTTCACCGGCTCCATTACCGTTGGTAGCTTAGGGGGAAAACACCGCTTAGAATATGGCATCATTGGCGATACCGTCAATACTGCCTCCCGCCTAGAAAGTTGTGAAAAACACCGCCACCCCGATGACTGTCGCATCCTAATCGCCCGAGAAACCTTAGTCCATATTTTAGACAAATTTAAAGTAGAATCCTGGGGAGCTTTACCCCTAAAAGGAAAATCCAAAACCATAGAAGTTTACCGAGTGCTTGATTCCTTACCCAAATAACATCAACAACCAAGTTCGTAGTAACGACTTCAGTCGTTCTCCCCTGTTCGTAGTAACGACTTCAGTCGTTCTCTTGATGTTCGTAGTAACGACTTCAGTCGTTCTCTTGATGTTCGTAGTAACGACTGAAGTCGTTCTCTTCATGTTCATAGTAACGACTTCAGTCGTTCTCTTCATGTTCGTAGTAACGACTTCAGTCGTTCTCTTCGTTCATCATAAGCTACAATACCTCAATCCCAACCCACCTGAGCCGATGAAGCCGGGAATTCCCACCCGCCAATCATTGGGACCCCTTTAAACCCTCTGCGGAGGTATTTCCCGCGTCAATCAACCCCATTCAATCTGGTGCTCTATCATGCTGAACCCACTCTTCTGCCTAAAGGCGATCGCCTTATCCACCCTCTGCATTCTCAGCCTCTCCCCTGTCCCAACAGCCATAAAAACCCTCGCCCAAACCTTTCCCTCTCAAACCCCGGAAGTCATGCCTCCCTTAGATCCGGATGACAAACCCCCCACCCTTCCCGCAGGACCGCGAGATGAGTGCCTAACCGGGGAAAATTCCCCATCCCTGATTCCCCTACTGCCTGATTTAAACCAAAAAATCGGACTCACCGTTTCCCCCCATCCCTCCATCTTCGTCTATATCCCGCAAACCCTGGCAGAAACAGCCCTATTCGTCCTCATCGATGAACAGCGCAACCGCATTTATAGCCAAGCCGTACCCTTAGAAGGGACCCCCGGCATCTTAAGCATCACCGTCCCCGAAGATGCCAATATCCCCGCCTTAGAACCCAATCGAACCTATTCCTGGACCCTCGCCCTCCTTTGTCCCACAACAGCAGGAATCCGAGAAGCCAACATCTATGTCACCGGCAGAATCCAGCGCGTCGAGAATCCGGAATTAGCCCAGCAAGTGAGCCAAGCAACCCCCCAACAAGTCCCCTCACTTTACGCCCAAGCCGGAATTTGGCACGACACCCTCCACACCCTCGCCCAACTGCGCCGAGACAATCCCGAAGATACCGACCTAACCGCATACTGGGAGAGCTTACTCACCGATGTCGGACTCGCGGACATCGCCCAATCCCCCTTGCTCCCCCTGGACTCCGACCCCGCCACCCCCTAAACCGAAACCTCACTTTTGGCTCATTTATAACTCTGCATCTCACTGGCTCAGTTAACCCTATCCCGGGAGCTTCTACCCATGCCATTTTCTCACAAACCCCTCAATCTAGCCCTACTCACCTTAATTCTCCTCCTCGGCATCCCCACCCTCGGGGAAAGTCAGCGAAACTTATCCCATCTTTCCGTGACTGCCCAAACTGTAGAAGAACTGAAACAGGAAGCGCGTCGCCTTTTGAATTTAGGACTGGAGCAGTATAACCGCAGTCAATTTCAGAAGGCCTTACAATCCTGGGAACAAGCGCTGGCAATTTATCGGCAACTCGGAAACAAAGTAGGGGCAGGCGGCATCCTCTACAACCTCGGACTTGTGTACTATTCTCTAAGTGAGTACGCCCAAGCGGAGCAATTCTACCGGCAATCCTTAGAAATTAGACGGCAAATCGGAGACAAAGTGGGGGAAGGCAGCACCCTGGCTAACCTCGGAAATGTTTACAATTCTCTGGGAGAGTACGTCCAAGCCGAGCAATACTTCCGCCAATCCTTAGAAATATTCCGGCAAATCGGAGATAAAGCGGGGGAAGGCATCAACCTCAACGGTCTCGGAAGTGTGTACCGTTCTCTGGGAGAGTACGTCCAAGCCGAGCAATACTTCCGCCAATCCTTAGAAATATTCCGGCAAATCGGGGATAAAGCGGGGGAAGGCAACACCCTCGCTAACCTCGGAATTGTTTACCGTTCTCTGGGAGAGTACGCCCAAGCGGAGCAATTCTACCGCCAATCCTTAGAAATATCCCGGCAACTTTCAGACAAAGCGGGGGAAGGGCTCACCCTCTACAACCTCGGAATTGTTTACGTTGCTCTGGGAGAGTACGCCCAAGCAGAGCAATTCTACCGCCAATCCTTAGAAATTAGACGGCAACTCGGAGATAAAGCTGGGGAAGGCGGCACCCTCAACAACCTCGGACTTGTTTACGATTCTCTGGGAGAGTACGTCCAAGCCGAGCAATACTTTCGCCAATCCTTAGAAATATTCCGGCAAATCGGGGATAACGCGGGGGAAGGCAGGAGCCTCAACAACCTCGGAAATGTTTACAATTCTGTAGGAGAGTACCTCCAAGCGGAGCAATACTTCCGCCAATCCTTAGAAATTAGACGGCAAATCGGGGACAAAGCGGGGGAAGGCGACACTCTCTACAACCTCGGACTTGTTTACTATTCTCTAGGAGAGTACGCCCAAGCGGAGCAATTCTACCGCCAATCCTTAGAAATATCCCGGCAACTCGGAAACAAAGAGGGGGAAGGCATTACCCTTAACGGTCTCGGAAATGTTTACGATTCTGTGGGAGAGTACGCCCAAGCCGAGCAATACTTCCGCCAATCCTTAGAAATATCCCGGCAACTCGGGGAGAACGCGGGGGAAGGCAGAAGCCTCAACAACCTCGGAAATGTTTACGATTCTGTGAGAGAGTACGTCCAAGCCGAGCAATCCTACCGGCAATCCTTAGAAATATTCCGGCAACTCGGAGATAAAGCGGGGGAAGGCGGAAGCCTCAACAACCTCGGAGTTGTTTACAATTCTCTGGGTGAGTATGCCCAAGCCGAGCAATACTTCCGCCAATCCTTAGAAATTAAACGGCAACTCGGAGATAAAGCGGGGGAAGGCAGAAGCCTCAACAACCTTGGAAATGTTTACTTTTATTTGGGAGAGTACGTCCAAGCCGAGCAACACTTCCGCCAATCCTTAGAAATATTCCGGCAACTCGGAGATAAAGCGGGGGAAGGCAACACCCTCCACAACCTCGGAACTGTTTACGATTCTCTGGGTGAGTACGCCCAAGCCGAGCAATACTTCCGCCAATGCATTGAAGTCCGGGAACAATTACGGCCAGGTTTAACCGATGAGCAGAAAATCTCCCTGTTTGAACAACAGAAATCAACTTACGAATTCCTGCAAACCGTCCTGATTGCTCAAAATAAACTGGATGCTGCTCTGGAAATTTCCGAACGGGGACGCGCTCGCGCCTTTGTGGAATTAATCGCCGATCGCCTCTGGGATAATCGAGAAACCCCAGTCACAGTGACCCCGCCCAATCTGCGGGAAATTCAACAAATTGCCGCAGCACAACAGGCTACGATTGTTCAATATTCATACATTCGTGAAGATTTCACCTTTGGTAACGTGGAGCGATTATGGGAATCGGAACTGTATATCTGGGTGATTAAACCCACTGGAGAAATCACGTTCCGGCGCACGGACCTCAAACCGTTATGGCAAGAGCAAGACAGTTCTTTAGCCAAAGCGATCGCAGATGCCCGGTGTTTTGATAACTTGGCCTGTCTGAATAACATCACGGTTTCCCAAATTCAGGAAGGAAGTACAGAAGTCCGCAGTGGAGGGGGGCTATTTAATCAGCAGGCGGCACAGGAGCAAGCTCGTCCAGTTTCCCAAGGGGAGAATCGGGAGTTGAAACAATTGTATCAACTGTTAATTGAACCGATCGCGGATTTACTGCCAACCAATCCGACTGAACGGGTAATTTTCGTTCCTCACAATGCTCTATTTTTAGTCCCCTTCCCGGCGTTACAAGATGCCCAGGGTCAGTATTTAATCGAAAAGCATACGATTCTCACCGCCCCTTCGATTCAAGTCTTGGGGTTAACTCGGGACCAGAAACAGGCTCAAACGGCAGTAAATTCCGATATTTTAGTGGTAGGCAATCCCACAATGCCCGTGGTGGGAACGGGACAACTCACTGCCTTACCCGGTGCAGAACAGGAGGCGCGGGAGATTGGGCAATTGCTGAATGTTACTCCCCTGATTGGTTCAATGGCAACGAAAGCGACGGTAGTACAGAAAATGCAGTCTTCACGGATTATTCATCTGGCGACTCATGGCAGTTTTGACCCGAATATTCCCTTAGATAGTTGGTTGGCGCTGACGCCTTCGGGTTCGGATAATGGATTGCTCACGGCAGCCGAAATTTTTGGGTTGAATCTGAATGCGGAGTTGGTTGTGCTATCTGCTTGTGATACGGGACGGGGCAAAATTACGGGGGATGGGGTGATTGGTTTATCTCGGTCCTTTATTTCTGCGGGAGTGCCGAGTGTGTTGGTGTCGTTGTGGAAGGTGCCGGATGATTCTACAGCGTTGTTGATGCGGGAGTTTTATCAGCTTTGGGAGGAGAGTGGAGATAAGGCGCAGGCGTTGCGGCAGGCGATGTTAACCACCATGCAGCAGTATCCGAATCCGGTGGATTGGGCGGCGTTTACTTTGATGGGGGAGGCGGAGTGAGCTTACAAGAGTAGGTTTTGTACGTTCAAGAGGATTTGCCTCACATTTAAGCTCATTTCCGGTCCCCTCCCCTTGGCAAGGGGAGGGCTAGGGTGGGGTCCTCTTCGTGCCCTTGAGCGCATGACGAAGAAAGCGGGTTCCCCAGCCTCACATACAGGTGAGATCGCCTTCAAGAGTGGGTGACGTGGCTGAAGCTACGTCGGGAGGACCCCACCCTAACCCTCCCCTTGCCAAGGGGAGGGGATTGGAAGGGTTTAGAATTGACAAGGGCCACTTCGGCCATTGGGACAGACGGTGAGGTTATCGGTGGTAATTCCGACGACTGTTGCACCTGTGATATCGGCATTTGTTAGCTTTGCTGCGGATAAATTGGCTCCGGTTAAGTCTGCTCCCATTAATTTGGCTCCGCGCAAGTCAGCATTGATTAAGTTAACTTTTTGCAGGTTTGTTCGTTGCAGGTTGGCATCGATTAAACTGGCGTTGTTTAAGTTAAATCCACTCAAGTTTAACCCGGCTAGTTGTCGGTTTCTTCTGGGCCAATTGACGATTTTCCAGTTGAGTAAATCTTCGGAGTCAATGCGGGTGGTATTAATATCAATTTGAGTGTTGAGTAAATTTGCACCCCGGAGATTGGCTCCGCTTAAGTTGGCTCGAACTAAATTGGCTCCGCTTAAGTTGGCGAATTCGAGGTTGGCATTGGTGAGGTTGGCCCAGTCTAAACTGGCATCAGTTAAGTTGGCATATTTGAGGTTAGCCGATTGCAGAATTGCTCCATTGAGATTGGTCTCTTGGAGGTTGGCGTTGATTAAACTAATTTCGCCTAAATCGGCATTATTTAAGGTTGAACCACTAAAGTTACTGTCATCTAATTGGGCTCCGGCTAAATTGATTTCAGTTAAATTTTTGTTGGTAGCTGTGGTTAGATATCCTTTGCGTAGGGCAAATTTTAACAAGGGGTCAGAGACTCGGGGATGAAAGAGTAATAAAAATGGGCTTAAAGAGAGCAGGACAAAGGCAACGCTCATGGCGTTTTTCATGTTTTGTCCAAGGCCGGCATTTCGGGTGAATTGGGAGTTGTAAGTGGCTGATAATAAGCGGCTATTTTCTTGGTTGGCGACTTCTAATTGCCATTGGGTTTGGGAGAGTTGGGTTTGCAGTAAAACCCGCTCTTCATTGGCTTGTTCGAGTTGAATTTGGAGTTGATTGCGCTCATCGAGTAACCACGCGGTTCGCGATTCGCTGATGCGGCGTTCTTGCCGTTCTTCGCCGAGTTCGGTTTGGATTAGGGAGAGTTTGGTTTCGAGTTCTGAGGATTTGGCGGCGTTGGTTTGGAGTTGGGTTTGGAGTTGGTTACGCTCGTCATGGGAGACCCGGCCTCCATTGTTTTTGTAGTGATGGAGTTCGGATTGAGTATCGGTGAGTTGGCTTTGCAATTGCCAGTAGGCGGTGGCAGCTTGTTGGAGTTGGTTTTGCAATTCGGTGACGGCTTCTCCATCGCTGGAACGGGATTGAGCGGTTTGGTGTAATGTTTTTTCGAGGTCTTCAAGCTGACGCTGGAGTTGATTGGCCCGGGTTTTATGCAGTTTGCTATCGGACTGGGCTTTGGTGAGTTGGCTTTGGATGCGATCGCGCTCTTTTTCTTCCTGTTCTAAGCGGTCTTGCAAGCGCCAATAAGCTTTAGCCGCTTCGTGAATTTGCGACTTATATTGAGCACATTCCTGGGTAAATTCTTCCAGTTTAATCTGGCTGGTTTCCAGTTGAGATTTCAGGGATTGCTGGGCTTTTTTGGCATCCTCTAGCTGAGACTGGGCCTGTTCTCGGTCTTTTTTGGCGGAGTCTAGTTCAGCGTGAGTGGTTTCTAGTTTGCTATGCAGTTGCCAATAGGCTTCCTCGGTTTGCTCAAACAGAGATTGTAGCTGATCTCGTTCCTGCTTGGAGAGTTCTAGCTGAGTTTTGAGTTGGGATAGCTGCATTTGCGCCTGAGTGACTTGCTCAGGGTCACTGGGTTTAGACTGAGACTGCGATCGCCAATGGTTGCGGGCCCAACTCAGTTGTGCTCGTTCCTTCCGCAAAAAACTATCCGGGATTCGTCCCAAGGTCAAGGGGTATGGCGTCAAATCCCAACCACAGGTCGAGCAATTTTTGACCTCGCCCTCAACGTATGTTGCTTGACAAACTGGACACTGTGCCACTGCTCTCTCCCGCATCGAAATCAGGACTATGATATTGAAGGAGGGGGACTGGTTTTCCTCCTCTGACAGATTATCTCCCAACATCCGACTTTTGCGATCGCCTCTTTGGGATTTTACAGAGGAAACCGCCCTAGAGGGACCCCACTCTAGGCCGCCCTGGGGCCAAATTCCTCACGATGGTAGGTTTTTTGTTTTGTCCTCGTGACATGGCAGAAGCCCCCTCACGCGGAAAAACCTAAATGTAGAGGCGATTCGCGAATCGCCTCTACATTATTTAGGGTGAACCCTCAAAATAGGCGTAAGTCCTGTTTCCCTTAAGAATTTTGAGCCACTGTAGCGGCAACTTGATGTTCAGAAGCGGGTTCCCCCTGACTGCGGATGGCGCGGAACATTCCAAAGCGGCAGAGTCCCACACCAAAGGCGAGACGCATTAACAGAATGGTGGGAACTTCGCGCACGGATTTAAGAAATCCAGATACTCCAAATTGCATCCATCCTTGAGGTTGAATGATGCCTTGCCAAATGGTATCAATCCAGGAGGGGAGGGTTTGTTCGGTCCAGTCATCGGTGGTGACTTCTCCTGCTACTAATCCGGTGGATTCTAACAGTTCAGAAAAGCCTTCAATGCTGGAAAAAGCGGGATGAGACCATTGTTCGAGGAGTTGCTGCATCACCGGGCGTTCCCAGAAGTTGAGAGGCGTTTGGCGATCGTCCCGTTGATTCCAGTCGGCGAGGACTAGGATACCCCCGGGCTTGAGGACCCGCAACAATTCTTGAGCAAATTTCGCTTTATCTGGCATATGCGGTCCGGCTTCAATGGACCACACGACATCAAAACTGCGATCGCCAAAGGATAAATCTAGGGCATCATCTAGGGCGAATTTAGCATCTAAATCCGCAGGGGTCAGTTCTTGTGCCCGCTTGACTTGTTGAGGACTAATGGTAATACCCGTAACTGCAAACCCATAGTCTTTTGCCAGGATGCGACTGCTACCGCCAATGCCACAACCTACATCTAAAACGGTCGTTCCCGGGGGTAATTTATCCAATCCTCCCCAACGCACCATCTCATGCACAAAGTCTTCTTTGGCTTGGAGAAAATCTTTGGATTCTGGGGGAGAACCATAATGCCCGAGATGAATATGTTCTCCCCAGTAATATTCTAAAATTCCGTCTTGAGTCCATTCATCATAAGAATTGGCGACAGAATCGGAAGATTGATATTTGCGGGCGCTGCTGAGATACAGAATAAGGCTGACAATAAATAGGGTGAGCGTTAGTCCAAAAATTAAATTCATAACCTGATTGGCAAAGTTTAACTAGAAAACAGAGGGTTGGCGAGTCAAAGGTCTGTAAAACCCCGCACCCTAAAGGGTGGAGGCTCACAGGACGAAGCCCGCCTGCGCGGGCTCAAAGCGAAAACCGACTTTTACCAAGCGGATTTGGTATTAAAACCGGGTTGAAGTACGGGCGGAACCTCTCCCCCCTGGCCCCCCTCCCCTACAAGGGGAGGGGGGAATTTTAGTGATCGGGACAACCCCAATTTTTTAGGGTTGATGATAGTCAAAACCCCACTGGAATGGAGAATGCCATTTCTACCGTTAAATGGTCTGGGGTAGAGTGGATGGAACGGGGAACGGAGGCAGAACAAATGCTGTGGATTCCCGAATGATATCCGGACGTTCTTTGTAGGGAACTTTCCCCTCAGAAGCTGCCGCATATTGTTGACAAAAGGTCGCCAAATCTGGGGCGGATTCTGTGGGAGACAGTCCACTCAGAACAAAGGTGATTTTCTCGCCAGCGGTGAGGGTGACATTGCAAGCATCGCTGCAAGCTGCCATACAGCGCACTGGCTGAAGTTGGATGGTTGATTCGAGGTTTTTGGCTTGCAGTTCTGCTTGCAATTGCTGAATTAAATGCTCTCCGCCCGATAGTCCGTTTTGAGTGGGTTCTTTCCGGGAAAATCGGCAGAGGGAACAGACAAATAGGGTGGCTTGGGTCATGGACTCTCTATCAAAGTTGGGTGGATGGGAAACTCGTCAGGGGTTGTGAAGATGGACCGATCGCCCGTTTAATGCCCTTGTTTTAACATAGCGATCGCTGATTGAATCATGCCCTGAATTCGGCGGCCTGATTTAGACAAAACCGGAATAAAAGTTTGGCTATGGCTTGGTTTAAACCCAGACAAATCTTGACCCTTTATTCCGTTGTGAACTTTCTCAAATGGATGAATTGCAGTGGGAATTTTTCCCATTCTCTGCGGATAAAATTTTACCATAAAAGGGGGATAATGGATAGGGGGTTAGCGGAAAATTTAGAACCCGCAGGGCGTCTGCGTTCCCTGGGGTATAACCCTTCATGAGGGGAGTCATACCAAATCCAGAGTTCAAAAGTCGTTTTTACTCTTGATGCCCGCGCAGGCGGGCTTCGTCCGTATAGCCCCAGGCTTCCAGCCTGCGGGTTTTCTGAACAGATGTCTGGAGTAAATTTGGCGATCGCCTGATGCTTAATTCCGACTCCATCCAGTCGCCCGACCCCGACTCAACAAAACCGCCATTAAGTCCAACCCCACACAGCAATTGCCTGGGGGGGTGAATTGTAAAAATGCTAAATCAACCTTCATCTATACCTCGCAGATGAAAAACAACAGGTTCGCGATCGGTGGGCATCCTGACTTAGAGACCCATTGTCTCATCACAGTTGCGGGACAGCGCCGGATTTTCACCAGACTTTCCCCATTTACTCCAACGGCTGAACCCCGTTGAAACCGAGCGTTCTCCCTATCCTACCACAACTCAACGGCAACGGCGCTTAATTTTTTATCCCACCGCTCAGGAACCCGCATCAAGGAGGAAGAAAACCCGGCTTGGGTGCAATCGTTTTTATCTTTAAATCAAGCGGGAACGAACAAACCGAATGGGTGGCAATCCGTTGGGATTTGTTCAGCAAAAAAACCCGTTTCTAATCTGACAAAAAACCCCGTTTCCGGCATGAATATCCCCTCACTTTAATATCCTAATGCGGCACCGGCTGGACGACGGGGGTCGTTTGCTCCCCAGAGGGTGTCTCCTTCTACGGCAATAGATGAGGCTGCACCCCAATTGGAGAAGGAGTCAATGTGATATCCCATTGCGGACAACCGTTCTACAGTCTCTGGCGAGAGTGCCGAAGGTTCAGTCATCACCCGGTTAGGTAATCCTTGGTAATGAAAGCGGGGGTGGCTGACGGCTTGTGCGACGGTCATGTTGCGATCGCTGATATGAGTGATGACTTGTAAGACAGTAGTGGGAATGGTGGAACCCCCGGGACTGCCGGTAACGAGGAACAATTCACCGTTGCGGGTGACGATGGTTGGACTCATGGAGGAGAGAGGACGTTTCCCCGGTTCGATGCGATTGACGGTTCCCTGGACTAACCCAAATTGATTGGGAACTCCGGGTTTGGCGGTGAAATCGTCCATTTCATTATTTAGAAAAAATCCCGTTCCCGGCGCAATTTCCATCGCCCCAAATAAGGAATTAATGGTATAAGTAACTGAGACAGCATTGCCGAAGCGATCGACGATGGAGTAGTGGGTGGTATCGGTTCCGGTGGGTTCGGGAGTCTGATAGAAAAGCGGTTCCGGGGGAATAGCTTGATTTGGGGGAATTTTAGCACGCAGTTGGGCAGCATACTCGGGAGAGAGTAGCCGATCGCTGGGATGATCCACAAACGCCGGGTCCCCTAAATAGGTGTTGCGATCGGCAAAGGCAAACAACATTGCCGATAGCATCAAATGCAGGCGGTGGGGTTCGCTGCGGTTGAGTTCGGCAACGGAATATCCATCTAGCACATTCAGCATTTGACAGAGGGTGGTTCCGCCTCCCGGTAGCGGTGAAGAAATCACCCGATCGCCTCGATAAGAGCATTCCACGGGAGCAGATTCGGTGACGCTGTAAGTGCTAAAATCTTCTAAAGTGAGGATTCCCCCATTTTGTTCACTGGCGTTAACGATTTTTTCGGCAATTGGCCCTGTATAAAAGGCGTCCGGTCCTTGGTTCGCAATCAGTTCTAAGCTGTTGGCTAAATCGGTTTGAATCAGGCGATCGCCGACTTCGTAGGGAGTTGTGCCATCTTTTAAGAAAATAGCCGCAACTTCTGGCTGTTTTTGGAATTGTTCCACACTGCGATTGAGAATCTCAATGTCACCGGATTGTAAAATAAATCCATCTTGGGCTAAGGCGATCGCCCCAGCCATCACCTGAGTGCGATCGAGCGTACCATAGCCAGTTAAGGCGCGATCGAGTCCCTTTACCGTCCCAGGAACTGCCACCGCCAGATATCCCCGACGACTCAATCCCTCCACCACCTCTCCAGTTTCATCCAGATACATATCAGGGGTCGAAGCTAGGGGTGCTGTTTCTCGAAAATCCAGGAACACCTCCTCCCCATTTGCCTGACGAATCAGCATAAATCCACCCCCACCCAAGTTGCCACAACAAGGATGGGTCACTGCTAAAGCATACCCCACCGCTACCGCAGCATCCACGGCATTTCCCCCGGCTTTGAGGACTTCTAAACCGACTTGAGAGGCTCCTGCAGAGGCGGTAACAACCATACCATTTTTTGCCGCCACCCCTGCGGTAACGGGAATATCGGCGAGGGGACTATGACTGGAAAGTTGAGCCTTAACAAACCGCACCCCTTGAGCGATCGGTGGAAACGAACGATTCAGGCTTCTGAAAATCGCCATCTCGACTCCAATCGATAACGGAATGGCGATCGCCGATGCCACCATCAAGCGCAACAGTCCAGTTTTCAGGGGTGGGGGAACCTGACGCATAAATTCTCGGCCCGTTTAAACAGTGAATTGATCCAGTTTAAAACATTAAGGTCTGGGAAAAATGACACCAGTCCCTTAATCCCATTGCTTTCCACTCCTGAATCTCCACGGGTCATGATAGAGTGCGTTTCAATCACGATGAGCAAAGAATGGATGGAGTGGGAGCAAGGTGTTCCCCACTCCTGCATCAAAATTGTCCAATTCAGGGAAATGTCATATACAACTTAAGTCTGATTCTGAAATCCCTCTTTAGGTAGATAGCGGTTTAGAGCCTTTGACAGAGAATTGGTATAACAAATGTTATATCCACTGAAGAAATATGGGGTCTTCCTCAAGAATCACCGCAGGGGCTAAAAAAACGTTGCCTCTCAAGCAACCCCAAATTGGACATCTAATTCGGGAACTGCGACAGCTTGCCGGATTAACCCAGGAACAGTTTGCATTGAGGCTGGGGGTGGCTTATGCGACGATCAATCGCTGGGAAAATGCTCGGGTGCAGCCGTCTTCTTTAGCCTTGCAGCAGATTCGAGCAGTGATTGACGAACTGGGGAATTCCCCATCACCCCAGCTACGAGAAGGAAGTCGGGACCTTCTGTTGAGCTATTTAGGAATACAGGATTAGAGCTTCGTACCCAAGGAAAATAAAGCAATGGAAGTGGAGGATAATTTGGCAGTCGGTGGCGAGATGGGTCTGCTAATGGGAAGGATAGACTGGAGAGCAACCCCGCTCGGTGCGATGGAAAGTTGGCCGGGGAGTTTGCGCAATGCGGTGCAGTTGAGCTTGACTTCTCCAGTGGCGATCGCCATTTTGTGGGGACCAGACTGGGTACAATTTTACAATGATGCCTACCATCAGCTCCTAGAAGAAACTCCAAAGTTGCGATTATTGGGTCAGTCGGTGCGAGACTGTTGGACGCAGGATTTTCCAGCAATGGCAAGAGTCGTCGCCTCGGTATTTGCCACGGGACAAGCCGATCGGTTAGAAAATCAATGCTTTGAGTGCGATCGCTGCAATTGTGGCGAAACCGTGACAGTCACCCTTTCCTCTAGTCCCATTTTCGATGAACGAGGAGAAGTCGCGGGGATTTTTAATATCATCACCCGCACTCCCCAAATGCCGAGAGGCATTCATCAGGAGGCAGAAACCCTAGAATTGATGGTTTCACCCCTGCCGAGTCCAGAAGACTGCCTAGAGGGTCAACAACCGTTGAGGAATCCTCAACCGGAGGAATCTCTGCAAGGGACAACCCATCGGATCTCTAATGTTTTAGAAAGCATTCCCGATGGATTTATCACCTTGGATGGCAATTGGCGGTTTACTTATGTTAATTCTGAAGCGCTCAGGCTGTTGCAGCGATCGCCCGATGAGTTATTAGGCAAAGCGCTCTCGGAGGAACTCAGAACCCAGGGGAGTCACCTGGATTGTTTGAATGTTCCCGCGCTACAGCGATCGCAGGCGCAGAGAATTCCGGTAACCGAGGACTATTTTTTATCCGAATCGAATCAGTGGATAGAACTCTCGGCGTTTCCCCTGAATGAGGGAATCGCAGTTTATCTTAGAGATATCAGCGATCGCCAGCGCACCCAACAGCGTCAATCCGCTCAATATGCGATCGCCCAGGTATTAGCCGAAGTCACCACTTGGGTTGATGCCGTTCCGGCCATTTTACAAGCCTTGTGCGAAAGTTTAGGATGGCAAGTGGGGACGATTTGGACGCTCCATCCCCAGGAGAATCGTCTGCACTCCTTCCAAACTTGGCATCTCCCCGGTTTAGAACTCCAGGAGTTTTTGGACCTCACCGCACAAATTACCTTTCCCCCTGGGGTTGGCTTGCCGGGACGGATTTGGCAGTCCCGTCAACCCGCTTGGATAACCGACTTAGAGAAAGATGGGAACTTTCCTAGAGCAACCGCAGCCCTCAAAGTGGGACTGCGGACTGCCTGTGGATTTCCGATTTTGTTGGGAGAGAAACTCTTAGGCGAAATTGAATGCTTTAGCGATCGCCTCCAAGCACCGGACCCGGACTTGTTGGACTTGATGGCAGCCATTGGCTCACAAATTGGTCAATTTATCGAACGCAAACGCACCGAAGATGCCTTGCGAGAAAGTCAAGAATTATTTTCTCACTTCATGAGCCATAGCCCCTTTGCGGCCTTTATCAAGGATGCTGCCGGACGGACAATTTACGTCAATGCGGCATTAGAGCGATTGTTGCAGCGTCCGAATGCGGAAATTATCGGAAAAACTGACTTTGAATTATTTACCGTTGAGGTAGCAACCCAGTGGCACATCAACGATCGCCAGGTGCTAGAGCAAGATACACCCATTCAATTTTTAGAAACCATTGAACAAGAAAACCAGGAAACTTGTTATTATATGTCCTATAAATTTCCCTTCCGGGATAGAACAGGACAACAGTTTATCGCTGGGGTCTCCCTGGATATTAGCGATCGCATTCGCGCAGAAGCCGCCCGGGAAGAAAATGAACGGCGCTTATCGATGGCACTCAGTGCAGCTAATGCCGGAATTTGGGAATGGGATATCATCACCGATCGCTGGTTCTGGTCCGATGAAAATTATCGCTTGTTAGGATATCAACCGGGCGATTGTGAAACGAGCTATCAAAACTGGTTGCAGGCGGTTCATCCTGACGATCGCCAAACCGTCGAGGCATCGGTACAAAATATTTTAAATGGCCTCAGTAACTTAAACTTAGAATATCGAATCTTGCTCCCCAACGGGTCTGTGCGCTGGTTGAGCAATATTGGAGAAACCCGCTTAGATGAAAAGGGTCAAATTAAGGGAATGAGCGGTATTCAAATCGATATTACCGATCGCAAGCAACAGGAGGTAGAAAAGCAAGAACTACTCGATCGAGTCAGCATGAAGCGAAAACTCCTCAACGCCATCTTGGAACAGTTACCGGCTGGGGTGATTGTCGCGGAAGCTCCCTCGGGAAAAATTCTCTTGTTTAACGAGCAAATTAAACAAATTGTCCAGATTCCTGACTCATTCCCGGTGAACAACCTGACTCAACCCAACCTCTATCAGGGATGTTATCCCGATGGACGGGCTTATCAACTCCAAGACTGGCCGTTATATCGTTCAGTGTATAACGGTGAACTGGTCAGAAACGAAGAAATCCACTTTGTTCGGGAAGATGGCACAAGGGGGATTAGTCTGGTGAATTCGTCCCCGGTGTATGATGAAAATGGCACGATTCGAGCAGGAGTGGTGACCTTTTCTGATATTACCGATCGCTATTTGGCCGAGGAAGCCATCCGCAAAACCGAAGGCGTGTATCGGGCGATCGGGGAAAGTCTGGATTATGGGATTTGGATTTGCGATCGCCAGGGACGGCACCTTTACGCCAGCGATTCATTTTTACGTCTCGTCGGCATGACCCTAGAACAATGGAAGGGTTTAAGTTGGGTAGAGGTGTTAGAAACCCAGGCAGCCAAACAGACCCTCGCCGACTGGATGGAGGGAGCAACCACGGGGGATTTGTGGGATCGCGAACAACTCGTGCGCGGGGTTGATGGCAACTGGCATCCGATTCTGGTTCGGGGAGTCCCGGTGCGAAATCAATCCGGAGAAATTATCTGTTGGGCGGGGATTAATTTAGATATTAGCCGCCTCAAACAGGTTGAGGGGGAATTGCGGGAATCGGAGTATCGTTTCCGGCTGTTGGCAGATAAGGTTCCGATCCAGATTTGGATGCAGGATGAACAAGCCTGCTGTCACTTTGTGAATGAGCGATACCGGGAGTTTACAGGGTTGTGTCAATCGGATATTACTCAGGATTGGACAGAGAGCTTGCATCCAGAGGATTGGGCGAGTTATATTACCGAGTACAGCTTGGCGATCGCCAATCGGAAGGAACATCGAGCGGTCGTGAGAATGCGTCGCCATGATGGGGTTTATCGGTGGATGGAAGTGTTAGGCTTGCCCCGGTTTGAAGGCACTCGCTTTGTCGGATATGTCGGCTGTAATACGGATATAACCGAGCGCAAACAGGCCGAGGAAGAACGGGAACAACTACTGGCCCGGGAACGGGCAGCTAGAGAGGAATCGGAAGCAGCAAACCGGATCAAAGATGAGTTTTTGGCCGTTTTGTCTCACGAGTTGCGATCGCCCCTTAATCCGATTTTGGGCTGGTCGAGATTGTTAAGAACTCGCAAATTTGACGATGACTCTCGCGATCGCGCCTTGGAAACCATTGAGCGCAATGCGCGCTTGCTCTCAAAACTGATTGAAGATTTATTAGATGTATCTCGCATCCTCCAGGGTAAAATTGCCCTCCATGTCGGTCCCGTTGAGTTAATTCCAACCCTAGAGTCAGCGTTGGAAACCGTTCAGTTAGCCGCCCGTTCCAAAGAAATTCAGATTGTTACCCACTTTGAATCGGAGATGGGTCTAGTGTCTGGCGATCGCGATCGGATTCAGCAGATTATCTGGAACTTGTTATCCAATGCTGTTAAATTTACACCCCCTGGGGGACAGGTGGATGTTTACCTCCAGCGCAAAGGCGGTTGTGCTGAAATTAGGGTAACCGATACCGGAAAAGGGATTGAGCGTGAGTTTTTGCCTTATGTTTTTGACTTGTTCCGCCAGCAGGATGGGAAAACGACGCGACAATTTGGGGGTCTGGGATTAGGACTGGCGATCGTGCGCTATCTCACTGAATTGCATGGAGGAACCGTTGCCGTAACCAGTCTCGGAGAAGGACAAGGGGCGACCTTTACCATCTGTTTGCCTCTCACTCAGGACCGGGGAACGCCTAGGGTTAATCTTGACTCTGCTTCAGTCTTGGAACCCCAAGCCTCACCCCTGAGAGGAATTAAAATTCTGGTGGTAGACGATGAGGCGGATATGAGAGAATTAGCCACAACGATTTTAGCCCAAGCCGGTGCACAGGTCAAAGTTGCGGCTTCGGCAGTCGAGGCGATTAACTGTCTTGACTCCCACAGCTTTGATGTGCTCGTCACCGACTTAGGAATGCCCGATATTGATGGGTATATGCTCATCCGTCAGGTGAGAAACCGGCCCTCAGAACGAGGTGGCGCAATTCCCGCGATCGCCTTAACCGCTTATGCCGGAGAGTCCAATCAGCAAAAAGCACTCCATGCCGGATTTCAACTGCACCTGTCCAAGCCGGTAGAACCTGAAGTCCTCGTTAAGGCGATCGAGCAGTTAATTCCTGGGTGATGGGTCATTGGTCATTTGTCATTGGTCATTGGTCCTTGGTCATTGGTCCTTGGTCATTGGTCCTTGGGCTTTCGGAATCCCTCCCCTGAAAAATATCGGCAGGGGTCTGTTATTCCTCCAGGAAATCATAATCTCTCCAGAGGGGGAGGCGAGGGAGCAACTGCTCACCCTAATATGAGCGATTGTTAATATTTCTGTCTTATCCGAACTTGGGTTTTGCCGATCGCTCCAAATCTATAAAACCCTTGTATATTAAGTCTTTTACCCAAAAATCTCTCAGGGTAAAAGTTTTCCCTAAATGGTCGTCAAGTCGCCTCAATTCTCTCAATGTTATCGCAAATCTAACGTTCAGACCCTTAGGAGGACGGAACTTTAGACAGAGTTGCGGCGTCTTGGGCGCGTTCAGATTAACCCAAAGAGTGAAATCACCACCCAACTGAGGAAATTGTTAGAAAAATTTAACCTTTTTTGAAGAAAAATGGAATATACTTCTATAGAAACATTAGTATGATTAGCTATTCCCCTGCTCCTTCCGGCTCAGGTGCAATCCACCGGATTTGCCGAAAGGATTTTTAAGGACTCACTCCTCGGAACGAGCAACGGCCTCTCCCAGGCGGCGATCGTCCCGATGTGTCCCGGTTTGGAAATCGCGCTCACCCCGTTAGAGGGGCGATCGCCCAGAGGTCCATCGCAACCGACCCTCCCGAGACCCGCACCGATGCCAACTGAGGAAACCCTCTTAATAACATAAAAAAATTAGGATATAGACCATGATAGACCTGTATTCCTCCGATGAAACCGCTCATCCTCACTCCCTATCCCTGAAACGATTAGACCGATCGATTTCTATGTCACAAGGTCAATTTTGCCTAATTTTGGCTTGCTGTAATTCCGTTTCCCTGCGATCGCAACTCCTCAAGCAATTACCGATTAATTTGTCCGCAGATATTCATCAGATCTCTTTGCATCCGTCGGTCAAAACCCTCTACACGACCATACAACAAACTCTGCAAAATAAAAATCCCAATGCTTTAATGATTTTGGGATTAGAATCCGTTATTTCTATTGAACAATTACTGAGCGCAACCAACTTTGTCCGGGATGATTTTCGTAAAGATTTTGCCTTTCCCGTCATCTTGTGGGTGAATGATGAAATCATGCAAAAATTAGTGCGGTTAGCCCCCGATTTCAAAAATTGGGCTGCTTCTACCATTCGTTTTCCCATGATGAATGAACCCGTGGCAACCCCGGATTTAGCCTATCAATTAATCTAACAAATCCCCCCAGGATTCCCCTGGCCCAAAAGAGCGAAACTTCATACCGGAATGAACCAAGGGGAGCAAAATGCGGTAACGTAAGCGATGTTCATCCAGTCCGTGGTTACTGTTATGTTAGAAATTCAAACGTTAATTGATGAAATTCAGGAAGAAGCAAACCGGGCTGAATTTCCCCTAGATGAACCCGTTTATCAAAAAGCAGGTGCAGAACCGACTCAACCGATTCTCTATGCGGGGAATTTGCAAAGTCAGCTATGTGTTTTTGGCCGAGATTTGGGTAAAGATGAAGTTGCCAATCGGCAACCGTTATATGGTGCAGCAGGTTCCCTAGTTCGCAAAGGACTGTATCAGACTCTTTTTAACACCGAGGCGAGGGATAAAACAGAACTAGAAAAGGTGCTGGACCAAGTTTTATTGACCAATACAGTCCCCTACAAACCCCCGGGGAATAAAGCCTATAGTACAGCGGTTAAACAGCGCTTTCGGCCCTATATTGAGCGCCTCCTCGTCTGCCACTGGCAAGGCGATCGCATCATTACCCTCGGAAACGATGCCTTTGACTGGTTTACCCCCTACGCCCCAAAAGGGACCCTGAAAGAATTTTTTCAACGAGGCGATCGCTACAGTTCTAGCCAAACCATTACCCTTAGCGCTAAAGATTCTCAAGGGAATCTCCATCAGCGCAGCATCACCTTACTCCCCCTGCCTCATCCCTCCCCCCTCAACCAGCGATATTACGCCCAATTTCCCCAACTGCTCCAACAACGCCTGAGTGACATTTTCCGGTGAATTGATTAAGGAGTCATCGGTGATTTGTCCTGTTTTTGGACGAATCATCGGCGATTCGGCTGTTATGAACTATTACGAAATCCTTAAGAAGTTTTCCCTGATTAAATTTGGGTGGTTTCACGGAAGCATTTCGGGGCAACTTTATCATATCTTTATAAATGAGATTCAAGAATTCATGAAAAATTTAAACAGCAACTAGCGGAGATATAGTAATGGCAACCTTAAGCTACGGTTTCAACCCCTCCTTCCTCCCCTTGAGCGATCGCGATCAACAAGCCCTCAACTCCATGTTTGAAGGCATCGAAGGCGACCCCCTAGCCGAGCTTGAAACCGTCTTAAACGAATCCTTTGGCGCTAGACCCCAAAAAAGCAGCAGAGTCCGTCAATCCTCTCCCATCCATACCTCCGCGCTGAGGTGAAGCAGTGCCGGCACGAGTTCATATAGCGGTTGCCACAGTTACTCGCCTACATTTTTGGGAGTGCGAGCATCTTGCTCGCTATTTATTCGCAATAGCGAGCAAGATGCTCGCACTCCTATCAGCCAGGACTTACGCAGATTTTGAGAATCCATCCTAAATGTAGAGGCGATTCGCTTTCTCGCCTGTAACGACTCAAGTCGTTACTACAAACATCTGTACAGGCTAAACCCTCAATGTAGAGGCGATTCGAGAATCGCCTGTAACGACTTCAGTCGTTACTACAAACATCTGTACAGGCTAAACCCTCAATGTAGAGGCGATTCGAGAATCGCCTGTAACGACTCAAGTCGTTACTACAAACATCTGTACAGGCTAAACCCTAAATGTAGAGGCGATTCGAGAATCGCCTGTAACGACTCAAGTCGTTACTACGAACATCTGTACAGGCTAAACCCTAAATGTAGAGGCGATTCGCTTTCTCGCCTGTAACGACTCAAGTCGTTACTACGAACATCTGTACAGGCTAAACCCTAAATGTAGAGGCGATTCGAGAATCGCCTGTAACGACTGAAGTCGTTACTACGAACATCCTTTCAGGCTAAACCCTAAATGTAGGGGCGATTCGAGAATCGCCTGTAACGGCTGAAGTCGTTACTACGAACATCCTTTCAGGCTAAACCCTAAATGTAGAGGCGATTCTCGAATCGCCTGTAACGACTGAAGTCGTTACTACGAACATCCTTTCAGGCTAAACCCTAAATGTAGAGGCGATTCTCGAATCGCCTGTAACGACTGAAGTCGTTACTACAAACAGCAGCAATTTCCCCATCCCCCCCCATCAACCAAGGACAAATGACCAAGGACAAATGACCAATGACCCATCTCCCCTAAGCTACGATTAGGATATATATCCCCCAAGTTCCTATTTAGCTTTGAAGCATTGATTCAGTCTGAGACCTTAGAACTCCTAGAATGGCCGCGCCTGTGCCAGCACCTAGCAACATTTGCTGGGACCAAGCTGGGAGCAATGGCTGCCGGTGACCTCCAAATTCCTGATACGTTGGAGCAGACACTGGTGCTGCTTGCTCAAACCCAAGAAGTTTATGAATTAGAAAATCAGGGACTCACTACCCTGTCCTTCGATGGCATCCATGATATTGGGGACTCCTTAGAACGGGCGGACTTGCATGGCATCTTATCTGCCGAGGAACTGCTGGCGATCGCCACTACCCTCTCCGGTGCCAGACAACTGCGCCGCACCATCGACGATCACCCCCAATTGTCCGTCCTCAACCGTCTAGTTGCCGATCTGCGAACCTATCCCGAAATCGAACAAGAAATCCACCGCTGCATCGACGATCGCGCTCAAGTGGCCGATCGCGCCAGCACCCGGTTAGGGGAAATTCGCCAGCGTCAGCGCACCGTCCGCGACCAGATTTATCAGAAATTGCAGAGTATCTTGCAACGGCATAGCAACGCCGTCCAAGAACAACTCATTACCAAACGGAGCGATCGCTTTGTGATCCCCGTGAAATCTCCCCAAAAAGATGCCATTCCCGGCATCGTTCACGATAGTTCCATGAGTGGCGCTACCCTCTATGTAGAACCCCATAGCGTCGTTGAACTGAACAACAAAGCCCGCGTCCTACTGCGGGAGGAAAAAGCCGAAGAAGAGGCAATTTTGCGGGCATTAACCGCCAAAATTACCGAAGTCGTCGAAGACTTAGAACGATTATTGGCGATCGTCACCATCCTCGACTTGGCAACCGCCCGGGCCCGGTACAGTTACTGGTTAAATGCCAATCCCCCAACCTTTATTAACCGAGGGGAAGAGGGTCAAACCATTACCCTGCGGCAACTGCGCCATCCTCTACTTATCTGGCAACAACAGCATGAAGATGGAACTGCCGTCGTTCCCATTGATTTAATTGTCCAACCTCAAATTAAGGTCGTTGCCATCACCGGGCCCAACACTGGGGGAAAAACCGTCACCCTGAAAACCTTGGGGCTAGGGGTCCTCATGGCGAAAGTCGGGTTATTCATCCCTGCCAAAGTCCCTGTGGAACTACCTTGGTTTGACTTTGTATTAGCAGATATCGGAGACGAACAGTCCCTAGAACAAAGCCTTTCCACCTTTTCCGGTCATATTCGCCGGATTAGCAGGATTTTAGGAAGTTGTACCCCAGACTCCCTGGTATTACTGGATGAAGTGGGGGCCGGAACTGACCCCACCGAAGGCAGTGCCTTGGCGATCGCCTTGTTGCATCATCTAGCAGATTGCTCCCAGCTAACCATCGCCACCACCCACTATGGCGAACTCAAGGCCCTCAAATATGAAGACGATCGCTTTGAAAATGCCTCAGTAGAGTTTGATGAAGCCAGCTTACAACCCACCTATCGCTTACTCTGGGGGATTCCGGGACGTTCTAATGCCTTAACCATCGCTCGTCGTCTGGGGTTAAAGTCTGAAATTGTGGATCAGGCAGCGAACTTAGTCGCACCCACCGGCAACCAAGACGTGGATCGGGTGATTGCTGGATTGGAAAGTCAACGCAAACAGCAGGAAACCAAAGCTCAAGAAGCGGGTCAATTGCTGGGAGAAACCGAACGCTTGTATCGGGAAGTCGCGGATAAAGCCCAGTCTCTGAAAGAACGGGAACGGCAACTCCAGCAGTCCCAAGAACGGGCTGTAGCCGAGGCGATCGCCGTTGCCAAGCAAGAAATTGCCCAAGTGATTCGCCGCTTGCAACAAGGCAACGTCACCGGACAGGATGCTAATCAAGCAACCCAGGACTTACAGGGAATTGCGGAAAAACATTTGCCATCTCGTCAGCAAAAAGTCGCCAAACCGAAACCGGGATTTCGTCCCAAAGCAGGCGATCGGGTGCGGATTCCCCAAATAGGACAAACCGGCGAAGTGCTGGCAGTCGGGGAAGGAGATATGGACGTGACTGTGCGGTTTGGACTAATGAAAATGACCATCGGGATTACAGAAATCGAATCCCTGGATGGTCAAAAAGTGGAACTCCCACCCAAAAAACCAGCCGCCACTCAAACCACGAAAGTCTCCCCAGCAGCAGAGGCAGCCACTGAAAAAGTGGCAACGATCGCCCCCATCGTCCGCACCTCCCGAAATAACCTGGATATCCGAGGGGCCAGAGTTGCCGATGCAGAGATGGAACTAGAACAGGCGATCGCTCAACAAATTCCTCTAGGCGGTGCATTGTGGATTGTTCATGGCAAAGGAACGGGTAAGTTGCGCCAAGGGGTGCAGGAGTTCTTGAAACAACATCCCCAAATTAGTCACTACGAACTCGCCCCTCAAAATGAGGGCGGTTCCGGTGTTACAATTGCGTATCTTAAATAGGGAATGGGATGGGGGATGGGTGAAGATAGGGGAAATAGAGAGGATAGGGGAAATGTTCGTAACTTCCCCCGTTTGTAGTAACGACTTCAGTCGTTACCGCGTGAGTTGGCCCCAGCCAAGTCACGCCCATCTCAGGCGATACTTCCCCGTTTGTAGTAACGACTTCAGTCGTTACCGCGTGAGTTGGCCCCAGCCAAGTCACGCCCATCGCAGGCAATAGTTCCCCCGTTTGTAGTAACGACTTCAGTCGTTACCGCGTGAGTTGGCCCCAGCCAAGTCACGCCCATCGCAGGCGATCGCCCCTGTCCCCAAACAGGTGCTTAATCCCAGAAGGGGAAGTGTCATGGCGTCCGCCATGACACTGGGATAACGACTGAAGTCGTTACTACGAACAATTGCCATGACACTGGGATAACGACTGAAGTCGTTACTACGAACAATTGCCATGACACTGGGATAACGACTGAAGTCGTTACTACGAACAATTACCATGACACTGGGATAACGACTGAAGTCGTTACTACGAACAATTGCCATGACACTGGGATAACGACTGAAGTCGTTACTACAAACAATCTCCCCCACCCTTCCCAACCCCATCCACAGAGGTTCACGATGCGCCAGACCCTAAAATTAGCTCCCCCGGGTCAACCTAACGGTGTTGCGAACAAAGCGGCACCGATCGCTGCTTCTCCACCTTGGGAGGAAGTAGTGGGTGTGAATGCACCGACCCCGGCACAGTTGGATAACATCAAAACTCAGTTAGATTTAGTCTTGCTGGCCCTGGAATGCTTGGCGGACATTGGTTCTGAAGCCATTCTGCGAACAGCAGAAGAGTTGGGACTCGAATCGGTGGTGGCCGATCGCGTCTCATTGTGGCGACTGCGCCAGTCGAATCCCATGCGGAAGAGTCAGGGGGGCCGCAAAAAGCTGGATGTGGAGGAAGCGCGATCGCTGGTGATGATTATTTGTCACTTAGCGAAAACCCACCACGAACTCATCCGGCGTGCAGTGGCCCTCCTGGAACAGCTTGCGGAACAAAACCGCGCCCCTCATGAAGCGTCTATATTAGGCGACTTTATTGATACCTTTTGCAACACCTACCAAGAACGCATGGAAGATGGAGACACCACCTCCCCGGACTTGCTGACTCATTTAGCCCTCAAACTGCTGATTGATTTACTCTTCTACAGCGGTCCTAGCGGTCATCGGCGGCTATGGTTGGCTTTGCTCGATCGCTCAGTCAGTCGTTAACCATTCATTTAGCACTATACCCCCTCAAAATTTTCTCATGCCATCGTTCAATTCTGTTTTGCGAAGGTACACGCCCCCCACTTGCACCCTAGAGATTGTGGCAAAAAGCTCCCCTCTTTCCAAGTGGATGGGCAAACCTGTCCTTAAACAATTGCGGTTTCAACTCAGTTTTGATGCGCCGCAATTGCCCGAGGAACAACAAGTGACCATTCGCGGCGACGCCCGAGCACTGGATGCCTTGTCTCATGCCGTCACCAATTATGTCCAGGGCTTTTTGCAGGAGTCGCCTCAACGCCTCAATGCCACTTATTTTGCTACAGAAGCTGACGCCACCGCTACACCGTCGGAAATCCAAACGGAGATTACCGAACCCACTACTCTCTTACAATCTCCTCACCCGACCCTAGAAGAAAAACCGTTGGCGGGTTCCTCCTCTCCCCCAGCGGATCAAGTCTCCTGGAATTCTCAAACCCCTGAACCTGTTCTGGGTATTTATTTAAAACCTCGGGGGTTACTGGCGCATGAGTTGCATTTCGGTGAACTCGCTACCCCAGAATCCGGTCCCGTGGTCAATTTGGGAACGTTGCAATTATTTGACCTTGCCACGGCCCTAGATTCGGCGGCAGCCGATGCGATCGCCTTACCGAACTTAGGCGGAGTCGCCGGATTGTCCAAGACTCCCCCTTGGCTGGCGATCGCGGCAATGGCCCTTTTTACCGTTGGCGTCAGTGCCTCCCTGTTCAAACTGCTCAATCCCGCTACAGAAGTGGACACGCCCACGGTGGCTCAAAGCCCAGCCGAACCCTTCCCTGAGCAGAATGTAGCCCCCGTTCCTCCCCCAGTCGTCGCCCCTCCGACAGTTCCCCCCGGGACAAATCCGGCCCCAAATGGCGTCCAGACCCCTCCGAACGGTCAACAGCCTTCTGCCTTACCCCCCACTGCCCCAACTTCGCCGCCGGTGCCTCCGGCAGCGCCTCCCGTGGGTCAAACAACTCCTCCTCCTGCACCCCAAACTGTACCAACCACTCCCCCACCGGCATCGCCGCCCGTGGCAGCGCCCCCGGTTGCCTCCACACCCAGACCCATGCCTGAAGGGCGGCAAAGTGGTTTGCAGATGCCACCGGCTGGATCAGCCCCCCAACGCCCCCAAGTCGAGTTAGAAATTACTCCAGACGATTCGGACCCAATTCCCCCCATGCGTCCGATGCCTTCCCTAGCAGACGACCCCATCCCAGAACCCCCGGATTGGGATGAACTGATGGCACAAAGGGGAAATTCTACCGCTGCACCGGAACCGAGTTTCGCACCTCTGCCAACGGCCCCAGAACGGGTTGAATCTCCTGCACCGATGCAGTCCGATTCTCCTGCACAGACGGGGCAAGCACGCAGTTCTGCACCGGCCTCAGCCGCACCTAATATCGGGCCCCTGGATGATGCACCGCCTCCCCTGCCCAATGTGCGCCTAGATTCCTTGGCAGGGGTCCCAGAAGCAACAGAGGAGAGTCTGATATCGGAAGCAGAAGGGATTGATGCGATCGCCCTAAAAGCACCTCCGACTGATTTACCCGAGTCCGAATCGAGTGCAGGGGATGTCCCGTTGGAAAGTGCCACCCGCACTCAATCCATCTTTGAGGACCCGCCCCAACTCGCAGAAGCCAAGAGTTATTTCCAAGACACCTGGCAACCCCCCGAAGGGTTTAACGACAAATTGGAATATGTCCTCACCCTCAATCCCGACGGGTCAATTCAGCAAATCGTCCCTCTGGGAATTGCCTCGGGAACCCACATCGATATTAGTGGGGTGCCGTTGCAAGGGACTCCGTTTGTATCTCCCTTACCCGAGGCCCAGTCTCTACAAATTCGCGTAGTCCTCGAACCCGATGGTCGGGTCTTGACTTTTGCCCAATAATTTGGAATAATTAAAGGCTATTTTGAAATAGGGAGATTGACCTCAGTCGGGTCAGTCTCCCTATTTTTTTGGGGAATTGGGGAATTGATACAAAACTTTACATTCATTTAATTTGCATTTTTCTTCCTCGTGACGTGGCTCTGCCGCGTCACGCATTCTGGAGGCTCTGCCTCCAGTACCCAAGGCTTCAAACTGCCATATTTGTCACAGATTCACCTCACCAAACGTACAGGCGGCAGAGCCGCAAAGAGTGCGTAACGCGGCAGAGCCGCGTTACGAGAAATTGTAAATTAAATGTACAAAAATCCCCAAATTGAAAATTCTTTCAAAAAAACTAGGGGGTGAGGGGTGACACCCCCCATTGACCGTGTTATATTTAATTTTGTAGATGCACCCTGATGGCAAGCGCCCAAGCTTTTGGGCGTTTTTTTTTGTCTAAAATTAGGCAGGGGTAGGAGTGGAGGGGAATCTTACAAGGGTATATTTTTTACGTTCATGGTAATTTACCTAAAAGTAAGAGGACTTCCGGTCCCCTCCCCTGTGTCTTGGTAAAGCTGTGTCATTCTCCCGGCCCAATTAATTTTTGGATTGTTCAATCGCTTTATCTGGCCGAGGATACAGGCTGATTCCCCTCCCTTGGAGGGGTGTCCCGAAGGGACGGGGTGGTTTCTTGATTTGAAACAGACAGATACTTTTGAGTAAAGAAGCATAGATCAATACCTGCTCACTCGCTAGAATTTACCACCCCGCCCCTCCGGGGCACCCCTCCAAGGGAGGGGAATCAGCCCCAAAAATTGAGAAAAATTACCCCGTAAACAACCTACCCTTGTAAGGTGGAGGGGAATCCGCGAGTTACGATCGCCCCTACCCTGACATCAAACCCGGTAAAATCGGGAAACCTGAGATTAACCCCTGGTTTTATCCCCCCGCGATTTATGATTGCCATAGAAGAAGTCGTGAATGCGCTCGACTGCAAAGACTATCGAGAAGCGGCAAAATTACTCAAAGCCCTCCGTGAAGAATCACCCCAGAATCCTTGGGTGGGGTTTTATGTGGGGCGCTATTATGAAGAAACCGGGAAACTGGATCAGGCAGAGAAAGCCTACCGGCGGGTATTGCGAGACATTACCAATCCCAAGATAGTTTCTCAGGCGCGGCAGGGGTTAAAGCGCATCGAAACCCGACCTAAAGAACGAGTCAAGGAGGCGATCGCCCAAGTCAAAAGTGATCCATCCCAGCTTAAACCGGGGTTGCTGGTGATTGAACCGATTGATGTGGCACTAAGAAGCGAACTGGTGGTCAAGTTTGCGCGGATTATGCAGCTACAACCCTATAACGCTAAACTGTTGCTGCCAACGAGAACCTGGCGGATGTATCGAACGGGGGCGATCGGGGAATTGCGCGTGTTTGTCTCGGAACTGCGACAAGCGGGAATCAATTGTTTTTGTGCCACTTTAGAGGAAATTAAGCAAGTGCGGGTGTTTCGCATCAGTCATTTTGAAGCAATTTCGCCCCAGGCGGTGGTGATTTGCAAAGACGAGGGCGATCGCGTGGGTCAAATCGCCTTTAATTGGTCCGAAGTCAGCCAACAAGTTGAAGGCAACCTCCCCATTTTCAAACAAGTTGCCGTCGAAAACCATCGCCGCACCGAAGTCACTTATAAACAAGAAATGCACGAATATGTCGGCATGAAAGATTTGCACATACCCGGGAGAGGCTGCATCCTGCGTCTGTGCGAAGAACATTATCAATTTGATAAAGGATATGCTTTCATTCCGGGACAAGACAACTCGGGGAAAAAGCAAAAATATAGCATTGACAGCATGAGTATGCATTTAAAATGGCAAACCCTGATTAAAGTCCTCAAACAACACCTGTCAGAAGTCCCCACCTGGACCGACTTTACCCCCTTCGCCGAAACCACCCTTGCCGAAGCGGATATGCTAGAGCGCATCCCCTCTCACATTCATCTGTTCAGAGTGCAACCGAGTCCCTGGGACCCGGCTTTTCACTTGTATAGTAGCCTAGCTTTTCTCAAACCCTATTTGTAAGGGAAGGACAGAGTTAGGACAAGAAACCAGGTTTCTAGCCCTTTGTTGCTCAGTAGCAGAAATTTTCTGAAGAAACCCGGTTTCTAAATTTCCCGTAGGGGCGCAATGCTTGCGCCCGCTTTCTCTTACTTCTGGTCAAGGTGATAAATTTGATGAGGAAAAATCCTGATTTCACGTACTAGGGGAACTTCAAAAAATAAAATCTCCAAAACGTTCGTAGATCAACGGAGTAGCCCCATCCATGTAGGGGCGCAATGCTTGCGCCCTCCGGTGGGCTTCGAGCATTGCGCCCCTACTTTCAGAACGTTTGGAGGATTTATATTTTGCAATCCCCTAGAGGGCGCAAGCATTGCGCCCCTACAAATACCCCTTGACAGGGCTGGCAGATGACGGGGTAGCCGTGCCTCATCAATATTATTATGATAGATTAATCAATCAACCCTACCGCATCAGGAATCATCATGTTACCCAGCAGCACCCCTTACACCATCACCTGGGAAAAGTTTCCCGATCATTTTGTGCTGCCTGATGACCCAGTGGATCATATCAATGAACCGATTCTTGCGGCTGCCTTAACCGAAAGCCTCCGGTTTGCGGGAAAACTCCCGGAAACCGCCCTCACCACCACCAACTACGGCATTTGTGCCACCCTCAATGGCAAATTCGTCGTCAAAGCGCCAGATTGGGCTTACATTCCCCACATTACCGTTGACCTTTCCGAAGTCAATCGCTGTTATACCCCCCGACTCCAAGGAGAAATTCCCGCTGTCGTTCTGGAGTTTTTCTCAGAAATAGAAGGGGAAGAATATTCCATCAAAGAAACCTATCCACCAGGGAAATTATTCTACTACGAGCAGATTTTGCAAGTTCCCAATTATGGAATTTTTGATATAAAAACGGGGACATTAGAACTGTATCGTTTAGGGGAAAACAAGCGCTATAAACTTGAATATGCAAATGAAAAAGGCCGGTTTTGGATACCCGAAATGCAGCTATTCTTGGGAGTATGGCAAGGAAAACTAGACAATTGGCCCGGATACTGGCTACGCTGGTGGGATGAAGAGGGGAATTTACTCTTGTGGGGTACAGAATTGCTCCAACAGGAACGCCAACGGGCTGAACGATTAGCGGCTCAACTTCGTGCTGCGGGAATTGAACCGGAGGAATGACTTATTCTGAGTTGTGGAAGCGCCACAACGGGCTGAAATTGTCACAAGACCCGCAATTTTTCCCAGAATGGAGCGAACCCTATCCCCCTTTAAGCGACATTGAACAGCAGACATTAGAGCGGGTCAAAGCGAATTTTTTAGCCTTGATGGAAGACCCACCAATATTAGAAAATACCGTGAAAATGGTAGTGCTTGCACCCTTGCTAGATTTGGCGGGATTTTACCGCCCACCCTTTCGGATAGAAACGGAAACCAGCGTGACAGTGGAAATGGCAGATGAAGGAATCGTGATTCAGGGTCGGATTGATGTACTGGTGCAAAAACATCGACTCTGGTTATTCGTCATTGAATCAAAGCGGAGCGATTTTTCAGTCACCCGTGCTATCCCGCAAGCATTAACCTATCTGTTAAGCAATCCCGAGGGCGAGGGTTCAACCTTTGGGATGATTATGAATGGCAATGAGTTCTTATTTTTGAAAGCCACTCGCCATCCTGTGGCTGAATATGCCAACTCTCGATTATTTTCCCTGTTCAATCCGGGCAATGAACTCGATTTAGTCTTGCAAATTTTAAAACAGTTAGGACAGATAGCTATTGAGGGTTAATGTTGGAAACCCGCAGGCTAAAGCCTGGGGCTATACGGACGAAGCCTGCCTAAGCGCTATCGCGCAGGCTGCGCCAAACGCAGGCTAAGAGATGAAAACGGCTTTTGATGGCCGGATTTGGTATCAAATAATGTTCTTTCTGTTTCGAGTAGCAGGACGGGCCGAAATCATCCGAAAAGTATCAATTTTTTATCCAATTGACCAATTCTGCAAGCCAATTCCCTTGATTCGGCGAAAACGTTTGCAACCCACTGACTCGCGCCTCAGTCACCACGCAAATCGCCCCATCAAACTTGCTTAAATCCGTGAGAAATTTCTCACTAAATCCTGACATTTCCGGTGCAGTTAGAGTTTCGTAAAACACTAAAACAATAGGTTGTTCCGATTCTAACGTCAATTCATCCCAATAGGATTGCAGATCCGCCATTGTTTTCGGTGTGCCATCTGCACTTTTGGGACAGTTAGCGCGGCGCATTTCATTGTAGATTTTAGCAGCAGGATTATCTTTATCGATAAACTTGCTGCCATCGATGCAGATTAACTGGAGGGATGAAGACAATCCCATTTCTTCCAGTTTAGCATGGAGGCGCTGGGGTAAATTGGAGACAGGTTCTGGTTCTACTTCCTCCTCTTCACCATGCCAAGCGCGATAAAATTCAGGATACGAGAGGTTTTGAGCAGAATTCCAAATGACTTCGTGGGCTTTCTCAAAGCGCTTAAAGTCATTTTTATAAATCTCATCGGATAATAAATCCTTGAGGGAAGTCACGAAAAATAAATACCGTTTTTCTGTTGTCCAAATTTTATCCAAACTTAATGCCGCTTCCCTGCGGATATATTTAGATTCCGCGTCGGCAATTAATTTGAATAATACCTCGATTTCCTTTATAATAATGCCCACAACGTCAATTTCTTCCAAACTATTTGCGGCTTGCCTGCGGCGGACCCATTCATCTTTAGAGTGGGCGATTAATTTGGCTAATACATTGATCGCCTTTATAATGCCCACAACGTCAATTTTTTCCAAATTACGTACTATTAGCGTGCGGGTATCTTCATCTTCCGACTCGGCGATTAAATTGGCTAATGCCGCGATAACCTCTGGATTGCCGACGCCTATTTTACCCAAACTTGAAGCCGCTTGCCACCGGGTCACTTCATCTTTAGAGTGGGCGATTAAATTGATTAATTCTGTTATAACCTCTGGATTGCCGACGCCTACTTCACCCAAACTTTCTGCTGCTTCCCGGCGGGTTCCTTCATCTTCAGAGTGGGCGATTAAATTGATTAATGCTGTGCTCGCTTCTGGATTGCTGGGGTCAATTTCCTCCAAACTGGAAGCTGCTTCCCGGCGGGTTTCTTCATCTTCAGAGTGGCCGATTAAATTGACTAATGCCTCAATCGCCGTTTGATTGCCCGCGCCAATTTTACCTAAACTTGAAGCTGCTTCCCGGCGGGTTCCTTCATCTTCAGAGTGGCTGATTAAATGGACTAATGCCTCAATCGCCCTTTGATTGCCTGCGCCAATTTTACCCAAATTATATGCCGCTCGCCAGCGGGTTCCTTCATCTTGAGCGTGGGCGATTAAATTAACTAACCACGCAATTGCCTCTGGATTGCCCGGGTCAATTGCCCCCAAACTTTCTGCCGCTTGCCAGCGGGTTCCTTCATCTTCAGCGTGGGCGATTAAATTAACTAAACACGCAATCGCTTCTGGATTGCCCGGGTCAATTTTTCCTAACCTTTCTGCCGCTTTACAGCGGTTAAATCTAAATTCAGAGTGGGCGATTAAATTGACTAAAGCTGCGGTCGCCTTAATGTGTTCTGTTTCTCCTAGAACAGTTGTGGCCTTTGATGCTATCGGATCAAGAAAAGTCCGCCACTCTTGTTTTTCTTCGTTAAAATTACCAAACCCCCAAAGCACAATTTGAGCAATAATCTCATCAGCCCGATCGCATTCCTTAAATTCGGCTATTCCGGCAGTAGCAAGAAAATAGGCACGAAATCCATAAAAAGAAAAAGTTCTGCATCCATCCTCAAACTGGACCAACCTGGATATAAACTCTTCTTTCTTGTCCTTCGGTACATCTTTACGCCCCAACCACAGCAAAATTGTCTGTTTCCACAGGAGGTCAAAGATGCGATAGCGCTTTCCTGGAACCGGGCGATCGCAATGTTTTTTAGGCAAGAAAAAATCCCAATCCTCAATACTTAACGCCGCGAAATATTCCTGAAAGGTGGCGTGATAGAAAGCGTAAACCTTCTCATCGGGGTCTTCTGCTGCAACTCCCACCTGATTTAACCAACCCAGTTGCAGCGCTAAGGCAAACAGAGAGTTATCATCATCACAATCCCCCAGTACCTCGGTAACCAACTGATGCCGCAGGCGAAACGGAGAGGCGGCATCATCTATTCCTCGACGCGCCAATTCTCCTAATGCGTGGTTAAGTTGCTGACGCTGCGGTTCCGTGGTGGGGAAATAGTTCTGTTTCCACTGATAAATTTTCTCCACAAATCTTTCGTAGAGTGCTGCCTGAGTTTCCGGCAACCCTTCGGAGGTTTGCCAAGTGCTGCACAGTAGGGTCAACCGCAGGGGATTTTTCACCAAATCCTGTAGGCGCTGATATTCCGCTTTGGCTAATTCCTGGCGCAGGGCTTCCCCTTTGGTGGCATCGCTGCGTTCAAACCACTTGCCGATAAACGCTTCCACCTGGGTGGGATACTTAAAATTCAGCATTCGATAAGTCTCGAACGCTTCCAAAGCATTGAGATTCGCTTCCCAGACATTAACCCGACAAGTTAGAACCACCCGAGCTGAGGCGATCCAGCCTTTCAGTTGGGTGGCAATTTGCTGGAGTGGCAATCCTCCCGTGGCCCTTTCCGTCGCCATCTCATCCACCCCATCCAGCAGCAACCACACCCGCCCTTGTTCCAGTTCCGCCAGAAAGTCTTCTCGCACCTGTTCAATCAGGCGCGACGGGGGAATCGCTTGTTTTAGCCAAGTTTCCAGCAAATAGTCGCAGAGTCCCCGTCCCTGCAAGTCAGCTAAGGAAATCCAAATCGGCAAATCTGAGCGTTCCTCTAAAATCCAAAAAGCGATTTTTTGCAGCAGGGTGGTTTTTCCCGCACCCGGTTCGCCGATGATGGCAATCTGCCGCCCTTTGGTTTTGCCTTCCCCTTTGCCGAGGATATCTTGCAAAAACTGATCATGTTCAAAGCGCTGTTTTTCTTCATATCCCGTGGGTTCGTAGAGTTGCGAACCCTCTTCGGCGCGAGTCTCCCCGGGGCGTTTGTCGCGCTGGCGTCGTTCTACCAGCGCCAGGGGAACGTGAATATCATCGAGGTTAAAGTTGATATCCTCGTTGGCAGTAAGCAGGTTGCTGCTGAGTCTGCGGTTGAGCATCGTTTCGCAGACTTCGCGCCAGTCGATATCGTTGGTGGTAGGTTCATCCGGAGTTGGGGGGTTCCATTCGTTGAGGTCCACAACATCTTTTACTTCTAAACCCAAGGCGTCGCAAATGGCAATGGCTGACTCCTCATCCACTTCTTTGCCACTGAAAAACCGCTTAACTGTGCTTTCACTGACATGAGCACTGCGGGAAATGTCAGCATAAGTCCACTTCTTACCCTTGTAATTCTGTGTCGTTGCCTTAGTTGTGGTCAGTTTTTCCTTGCCATATCGATGAATCCGGACCCCGCGTTGGCGTGTTTCTCCCATAGTTAACCGAGTGACGCTTTTCCCATATCCATAGTTTACGGGCTTTTATCGGTTTAGGGCAGGTTCAGAAAGTTTCATTTAATCTCTGACTTTAAATGCTCACCATTGACCCTCGCGCCCAAATTAGATTGGTCTCAAATCTAAAACAAGGAGACCAAAGATGCCGGAAACTCAAGAAATTCCCCAAATTCAACCCATTGAAGAGATGCCTTTGCCAGAGGAACTCATTCAATGTCCTCATACCTGGAACCAACATGGAAGCAGTCCCGCTAACATCATTACATCAATCGCTTTCTTGATGTCCGCGACAGCCGCCCTGATTAAGGCAATCAAAGAATGGCGCAAATAGCAACCCGCCTCTAGCCGTAATTTTCCAGGGTCGGGCAAGGGTAGGAATTAGAGGGGTGCGGTAATTCTCCTACCCTTTAGCTGTGGGTGTATCTGGTGGTGTTACGGTTCGTGCGGAAAAAATAGGAGTGAAGGGGGCATCGGATGAGGATGAATGCGATCTCGCCCTTTATCCGATCCACCCCTTTCATCTTCTACCGCATACCGAACATTCTTAAAAAAGGTATAGTCCAAAATGTCTGCTGTAGGTTAATCTGTAGACAAGTGATCTCTATCATTTATTTTCTTGGGTAAAGTCGATGCGTTTTCAATCAATGGTTTGCGGTTGGGGTTTCACTCAGCGGACCATCCTCCCCCTCACTTCCATGTTAAGAAACTTGGGGCTTGGGAGATTCGGGTCTTCATCGAGACGACCCAGGAAAAAAGTCTGGACTTTAATGTAATCTTTTCTAGGAAAGAACCGACATCAGCCGAAAAAACAAAAATTGCGGCACTTGTTGTGGCTTACCAGGAAGAACTTTTGCAAGAATGGGAAACGAAAGTGGCCTACAGGAGCGGATTTTAATGACTGCTAATACTTCTATTGAAATGACCGTTATCGTCCCTGATCGCCTGACTGAGCATCCCTATAAAGAAATAGTCCCTTCTAATTCGGCAATGTGGGGGTTAAATCGTTTTTCTGGAGAACTCCCAACTTCTGACAATTTATTTGTTTTTACCTCTGCCACAGGATTACCAGAAATTACGCGAGTTTTTCAGAGACATGAGGTATTCAAAGTCTTGTTTGTGTGGATTGATTCCGATCTGAAAGTTATGCTACAGAGGTTAGAACAGGCAGAATGGCAATGGCTATTGTACTCAATGGATAAGGTTTTCTTTTATTCTAATATCGCTGAACCCAAGAGGATTTTAGCAGCATGGGAAATGGGAGCACGGGAGCAATTAATAGCTAATGCCACGGTGATTGAAGATCGTTTATTAGTCACGGACTGTGCTTTACAAACCTGGGAAATTCCTTTCCAGCAGTTACCGATTTTAGCAAACCTGTCCCCCGAAAACCGAGCAGAATTTGAAATTGATGAAGATGGAAGCTATCTCTATTGGCCGAGTGGCGATATTCACATGGATATGGAAGCCCTTCGAGCGAAAGTAGATCCGGAATTGCGGGATCGTTTACGGGCTGAACGCGCAATTTATGATCAAAAGTTTGGGGAGGCTGTGGCAGCGGTGAGGAAGGCGCATCATCTCAAAGAAACGGATATTCCCGGAATTTCATCCCGCCAGATTCGTTGTATTGAAAAAGGCGAGCACCCGAAATTGGAAACCCTGAGAAAATTATCCCAGGCGCATGGTCTCACGGTGAATGAATATTTACAGGAAATTGCTGCCAATGTATCTCAATGGAGAAGTATTAACTAGGTAGAAATCAGGACAAAATGCGGTCAATTTCTATGAAGCGGTTGCTATCGATGTCGGCTTCTGCTTTGGCTATGAGTTTATCTAATTTTCCAGAGGCTAAATCCTCTTTCATCTGCTTATCCCAGGCATCTTCTAAATAGTTTTCAAGCCATTGGGCAAGTTGACGCACTTCCGCTTCTGGCAATTGGGCGATCGCTGCTTCGATTTCGACTCGGGTTTTCATCCAGTTTTGTTCGATAGACATTACCATCCATTTTATGGTAATTACCGATGGAAATCAACAACCCTAGCCCAAACTTCTCCGACTTACGCAGATTTTGAGAATTCATCCTAAATGTAGAGGCGATTCGCGAATCGCCTCTACATTTAGGGTTTTGGGTTAAAGATTGCGTAAATCCTGTTATTATCCCAGGTATCCTCTAAATCGTGCTGAAGCCATTGGGCAAATTGACGCACTTGGGCGGCTGGCAATTGGGCGATCGCAACTTCGATTTCGACTATAAAGGGCGATCGCCTCTTTCCCAGCTAGACTAACAAGGCATCCAGTTTGTACCGACTCCCATATTCTGCGCGAATTTCATCCCGATACCAATCGGCTAATGTCACAAATTTAGACAATTCTTGATAGCTGTCACTGAGGGTAACGTAGCGCCCATCGGTTAACCGAACTGCACTCAGTCCAGTTCCGATATGAAACAGGAGATACTCCTGCGCCATACCTTGAGCATGGTGCCACTCATTCATACTATCAATATCATCTCCCAAATTGGCATCGCCAAACGGACTCAAAATCGTTTCTGACTCGAACAACTCTCCACCCCCTGTCATTTCCCAGAGTTCGATTAAGTCATTGGGGAGTTTCAAGTTCCGTTTTTCTAGCCAAGTCTGTAAGCGGTGGGCGGCGATCGCACCATTCCATACAAAAAGTTGCCGATGATGGGCTGAGTCTTGGATTAGGATATGATTCATGGGGTTGAATTATTGACAATAGCGCTATTAAAGCAGTGTTTTCAATACTAAGCCGAAACCAGGCTCGTTAATTCTTCCTCGGATACTGATTCGGTTTGAGAAGCGATTAATCGGACTAGGATGAGTGCAAGCTGGCGAAACATACGCGGCGATGAACCCACGGGACTATGTGCGGCACAGTTGCACAATAATATCCCAGATTCGAGAATTTCCCCGGCATCACCTATCCCATTAAATACGCTGTCTGCATACTCAACGGGCAACCCCCTGTAAACTGTATCAAGGTTAGAGGCAAGTGACCCCAGCATTTCTATTTCGGCATTCTCCGATACTGCAACTTTGACGATAAGTTCTCCTGAGTCAGTGGGCAAAAAATCACCCCCTAACAGTCCATAAAGAGCGCGTCCGGCTGAGGGGATGAGCATCTCAATGGCTGCTTGTTGTGGATGAGTTAAGGTAGAGGTTCTAACGGGTAAAGAGCGCTCTACAAAGGAATGATTTGGATTAATTAAATTGGGTAACTCTCCTAGCCAAATTTTTGCCTTTCGATGACGATTTAGATTGATTGGAGTTATCATTTTATTTCTCCATACTGCTGAAAATGAACAATCATAGCCAAAACCGCATTTAAACTTTCCAATCCCCGTCAATCCATGTACAATGAAATTATCCCGAATTGAGGTCTAGCCCAAATGACCCAGCACTTACAAATCCTCTTGCCGGAAGAAACGATTCGACTGATTGACCAACTCACGAAACCTGACGAGTCTGCGGATGATGCTCTACTCAAGCGCAGTGCTTTGATTAACGAGGCGGTTAAATTTTATATTGCCCAGAAGCAGCGAGACTCTCTCAAGCAACAGTTACAAGAAGGAGCCACTCGCTGGGCTGCACGAGACTTGGGTTTGACTGATGAATGGTTCGATATTGAAGAGGAAGTATGGCAGAACCCGTGAAATCACCGAAACGGGGAGCGGTGTATTTGGTTAATTTCGATCCGACTGTGGGTTCGGAAATCAAAAAAAAGCGCCCCGCTTTAATTTTACAAAATGGTAGTCATAAATATGTAATGATGATGCGGGACTACTGATAGAAATCTACTTGGTTTATAAAAAATAAAAGCCAAAATTATTGCAACTTAATAAGCTAGGCTTATAAAAAATATTTGAATTTCAAATATTTCTCTGGAATGAAAAATGTTAAATTAGGGCCATAAATTTTAGAGGAATTAACATAATGAAAAAATCGATTAATTCTCAACCTATCCAGAAGTCTAATGACTTTGAAGA
>NZ_JAMXOT010000300.1 GCF_024220515.1 Oscillatoria sp. HE19RPO | reverse complement strand
CTCATTAGGAATTCTTTCCTAAAATCAGTGGAAGGATTATACCACAGATTACACAGATTTTCACAGATTCTCGTGATTTCTCTTGTTCTCTGTGCAAATCTGTGCAATCTGTGGTTCAAATCCACCCTTTAATTTCCATATCTGTCAAAGGTCTTTCTAATTTCATATATTCACTTTTTGACGCTTCGAGGATATGTTTCATCATCACGGGTTCGTTGGCGTCGGCGGCAATGAAGGCGGAGTTTAAGGCGATGTTGCGGATGTTTCCGCCAGCGACGTTGAGTTTACCTAGTTTGGGATAGTTTAAGCCTTGAGTTGGGGTTTGTTTGGGGAAGATGCGTCGCCAAATTTCTTGCCGTTGATTGGCGTCGGGGAAGGGGAATTGAATGACGAACCGGATGCGGCGGAGGAAGGCTTGGTCTAAGGAACTTTTGAGGTTGGTGGTGAGGATGGCTAATCCTCGATAGGCTTCCATGCGTTGCAGGAGGTAGGCGACTTCGATGTTGGCATGGCGATCGTGGGAGTCTTTGACTTCGCTGCGTTTGCCAAATAAGGCGTCGGCTTCGTCGAAGAGGAGGATGGACCCGCCTGCTTCGGCGGAGTCGAAGACTCGGCGCAGGTTTTTCTCGGTTTCGCCAATATATTTACTAATGATGGAACTGAGGTCGATGCGATATAGATCCAGGTGCAGTTCTTGGGCGATAATATCGGCGGCCATTGTTTTACCTGTACCACTCGCACCGGCAAACAGGGCGGTGATGCCTAATCCTCGGCCACTTTTGCCGCCAAATCCCCAGGCTTCGTAAACTTTGGCCCGTTGTCGGACATGGGCGATGATTTCTCGGAGGGTGTCTCGTTGGATGTCGGGGAGTACGAGGTCCTCCCACTGGCTGCCAGATTCGATGCGTTGGGCGAGGTCTTCCATGCGCGATCGCGCCTGGATGCGGCAAGTCTCCCACAGTTGGCTGCCGAAGTCGTTGCCGTTGTCGGTGGCAATTTTGTTGGTTCCTTTAGTTTTGAGGCAGGCAGCACGGATGGCGGGGGCACTGAGGCTAAAATGGGAGACTAAGGTTTCAATGTGACCGTTTAACTCGGCAGCGTCTGCACCGAGGGTATTCTTCCAGAGTTCCCGTTGTTCCTGGGATGAGGGTTGTTCGACTTCAAAGGTGATTAAGGGACGTTGCCGGGGATGGCGGCGATCGCGACTGGTAATCAGTAAGGGATTATTGTAGTTTTCGATAATTCTGGCGATCGCACTTTCTCGCGCTACATCATTGCTATCCACTTCATCACAATCTAATAGCAAGGCGCTGTTATTTAAAAATGCCTCTCTCTCCCATAACCGCATCAATTCGGTGATTTCCCCCAAGGCGATGGGAATGACATCCCCTGCCATAACGTGCAGATTCCAACCGATCGCGCTACAGACTGCCGAGGCGATCGCCCGCTTACTGGCAACATCACTGCCACATAATTGGACAATCGGCACCTTCCCCAACTCTTCACTCACCAGCATTCCCGCCACCTGTTCAGCTAAGTGCCGATGAGACCCACATAAACGGTCCATTTCCCCAACCTGGATGGGGATGCGGGCGACTGCTGCCACCAACCGTTCATCGGGATGCTCTATCCCGACTAAATAATGCAACACCCGTTCATCAATTCTCAGGGGACTCTGGGTGAGGGCATTCCCGACGCCAATCTCAATCAAGCGCCACCGGCGCAATGCTCCCACAGGGGTGAGTGCCATCCAATTCGGTGACGGTAAGATATCTAAAGCTAGATTAAACGTGGGATATTGGGCTTGAGCATCCCCTTGAGCAGTGGCACAGAGGTTTCCCCAAGTGCCATCCAGTTCCATCCCAGCGCATAACAACAGGATATCTTGCTCAAACGCCGATAACCCAAAACGCTCGCCCAGTTCGTCTAAACTCGGAAGCGTCTGCAAATCCCACCCGATTGCTTGTTCCTCAAGGGAAACAAATTCCGCCTCTGGATTCAGGCGTTGGATATGAATCTGTAAATAGGAACGAACCCGGGCGATCGCCGCCATCAAATACTCTTGATTGGCGATCGACCAACTTTTAGTCGAACTCCTTTTGACTCCAGACATTTATCCACCAATTTCTTTAATCAAACTTTCCAAATAACTCTGAGCTTCCTGGGGAGTCATCATCAACGCTTCCCCTTTCCGCAAAATTTCATACTTACCCCCCCGATATCCATGACCCACAATCAACCCCATCTTCACCGCTCGATTTCCCAATTCATTTAACTGATTGATACTCATCATATCAACCTCTTGATTCAGCCGTTTCTTCAATTCTTCTTCATTCATGATTTTGTCCTAAAAAATTATTTGTCCTTTGTCCTTTGTCCTTTGTCCTTTATTAATTGTTATTAGTTCATTCTCCATTTTTTATTGTCAATTTTCCATTGTCAATTTCCTCCTCACCGAATCACCATCTTAGGCTCAGTATAACTATTAAAATTAGGACTACTAGGGTCCGAATCCACATTCAAGATACTTTCCGCCCCATCCACCTGTAACCGAACCAAATACTCACCCGGTTTCACATTTTTAACCGGAATTGTCACCAACATCCCATCCCGATGGCGGTTGGGGGCTTCAAACATATAGGCAGCCGGATTATGAGCTGATTTTTCATTCAAAACTAACACAATCCGCTGCTGTTTGCCCAGAGTCAAATTGACCCGGACTTTAATTTGAGCCGATCGCACATCTTCGTCCTTTCCTGCCAATTTAGAAACCGTCACTTTCGTCACCACAGGACGCAAAATAAACGGAATGGCATTTGATTCTAAACTTTGGGAGAAAACTATCGGTTTGGATAAGGTTTGGGTCCCGGTTTCATGGCTCGATTCTCCCTGCCATCCGTTACCATTTTCTCGCCGAGATTCCGTCGAGATATGATGAATGACTTGGAGACTCTGTACTCCAGCTTTTAAAGAATTATCTGGCGTTAAAGACAGGGGAACTAATAGCTCAGTTTCATTGACGGATTGAGGCGTGATTTCTACCCCACTAATCCTCACCTTTGTCTGTTTATTGTTGAGGTTTTTACCCCGAATCAGGAGGGTACTATCGGCCAAAATTGGGTCAAATTTTCCCGAACGAGAGACCACTTGTTCTACCAGGGGGCGATTGACAAAAGGAATAACACCACTCAGAGCACGTTCGCGCACGGGTAAAGCGCGGTAAGCGGATTCTTCTCCTTCAATCATCACCACCGTTGCTTTATATACCAAGGAAATACTGTAAGGCGTTTGAAAAAAGACCGACCAAACTTTTGATAAATCTTCTAAGGATAAATCCATCGGACTAAAGCAAATTTCTTCGGTTTGGTCCGCCAAATTGGAATCGGTTAAATAGGGATAGCTAGAATCACCCAAAGTTTGGTAAATGGTTTCTCGGGTCAAGGTGGTGCGATCGCTCAAAATTTTCACCACACTGCCTAACAGTCGTTGCGGTTCTAATTCGGTTTCATTGCCGTAAAAACTGAGAATATAATGCAAATCTAATGCCGTCCGGGATTTCTTCGCCCCAGCATCCCGGGTACTCCGCATCCGGACTTCTGCATTCTTTTGCCACACCGGATTGAGGGAGACTTGGTACATATAGAGATTGACGCCCTTTTCAGGAGTCCCGCTGCCTAAATTATTGGGGCGAACGGTGGTGACTCTTGCACCATCTAAATCTAGTTGAACAGAAGATTGTAACATTCGTTGTAAACAGGCAGTCACGGTGGCAATAGCCAGATAATTGCTCATATTATTATGCACTCTGGGCTGATTTTAAAATGAGGATTGAGTTTAAACAGATTGTAGCTGCCAATTTTCAAATCTGAGCAGTTTACTCGCAATTGGGTGAATCGGGCTAAACTCATCAGATTGAGTTTAACACAACCGCTGGGGAAATTTTTGAGGAAAATAAGGCAGGAATTTTCTGAATATAACCGATTTAGAGGCAGCGGCTGACAAAACTTAAGCAAAGTTTAAATTTTGTCTATCCTGGAAAAATTGAGGTAAACTTTTCAGGGATACGGGGGTGTCAGATCGGGTTAGAAAAATGTGCCAATCGAGAGGCGATCGCCCCTGGGTAGTCTCAGATTAAAACAAGTCAGTTGTTGCGTCTTTAATTTATCCCTGGACGAGGAGGCAATTCCTCCAATTTGTCCGTTCCCAGACTAACTCAGGGAACGAGGAACGGATCAAGATTACCACTAAGGAGGCGATCGCACCCCGTTCACCCTCTTGTTGACCCACCAACGTTAAAATTAATAACCCAATGACATCGCCAAATATCAACCCCCCGACTGCTTCTGTCCCCGTGGTGACTGACCCTGATGTACTCTTGCAAGCGATGCTGACCAGTTTTAACCAAAGACTGGAAGCCATTGGGGAAAATTTAGGGTGTTCCAACAAATAAATCATCCAAATCCCGATGGTTAAGCACCTAACAAGACTGTATGACGCCGCGCAGGCGGGCTTTGTCCGTGTAGCCCCAGGCTTCAGCCTGCGGGTTTTTTGGGGATTTTATTTTTTGGAGT
>NZ_JAMXOT010000299.1 GCF_024220515.1 Oscillatoria sp. HE19RPO | reverse complement strand
TGCTAATTGTCTTAAATTTAGGGAAGAAACCCGGTTTCTGAGCCCCCTACCCAAGAGCAAGAAACCGGGTTTCTGCGACTATTTTTGCTAATTGTCTTAAATTTAGGGAAGAAACCCGGTTTCTGAGCCCCCTACCCAAGGAGCAAGAAACCGGGTTTCTGCGACTATTTTTGCTAATTGTCTTAAATTTAGGGAAGAAACCCGGTTTCTGAGCCCCCTACCCAAGAGCAAGAAACCGTTGACAACGACCCCATCCTTCCCCAAAACTCGGTACAATAGAAGATCGCGTTTCCACATAGCTCAACTATCGAAGGAGAAACCATGTCCCGCAAATGTCAACTCACCGGCAAAAAGGCGAATAACGCAATGGCCGTTTCCCACTCCCACCGCCGGACCCATAAGCTGCAAGAAGCCAACTTGCAATGGAAACGAGTCTGGTGGCCCCAAGGAAACCGCTGGGTGAGACTCCGCATCTCTACCACCGCTATCAAAACCCTGAATAACAAGGGGTTGCAAGCCTACGCCAAGGAAGCGGGAATCAATTTGTCCAAATACTAAGATTCCAGCCCCTGGGGAACCTTTACAATGAAGAGGCGCGGCAATGCCGTGCCTCTTTTCATATTAGGGTCCTATAATCATTTCCCTGGGTCCCTTTTGACAAACTTTCTAACCCTAGGCTGATTGATTTTTCTATCTAGCTGGGTAACCTAAAAACTAGATAATACAATAGTTTAACAACAATCTCCGGAAATATACGGATAGTCAATTCCGGGATTTTTAAGCTAACACAGAAAAAAGACTCTCCATTTCTCAATTAATGGCACCTGCACTCACGGAGTAGCTATGGCTAGAAAGCACAAAATCCAAAAAGCGCTAACGCACCTCGTGCAAGCAATCATTCGATTTGCTCAGAAGCTAACAAGTCGAAATACTTATCGTTTTCTCCGCACTGCCTTCGTCACGTCACGCCGTCGATTGCAGGCGGGTTTTGTGTTGCCCACAACAACGCTACTCATCTTGGTGATGTTTTTGGTGGTCAGCACTTTAATCTTTCGATCTTATCAGCGATCGGCTGATGTCATTGGTGACTTCCAGCGGCAGGAACTCCTGAATGCAGCAACTCCGGCAGTGGATCGCGCTAGAGCAAAGTTAGAACAACTCTTTAATCCTGAATATTTACCCCCGGGTATTCCAGATGAAAAAGTTCTGGAACAGAAACTTCTTGAACGGGATGAAAACAGCCAGTTAAGTTTTACATTTTCCGATGAAACCAAAGTCACTCTGTCTAGCGACAACGGAGAGCAAGCTCCTGCCTGGTTATTTAAAACCGATGTTAATGGCAACGGGAACACGAATGACCCGGAGGATTTAGTCACCGTTTATACCCTAATCGGACGCACCGATAGAAATGGTCAAACCATAATAAATGGGCCAAATACTCTACAAACGGAAGAGGCAAGAGCAAATGCCTTAGTTGTGCGAAGTGGTCCGATTTTAACTTCGACGAATACGGACAATGACCCAGCTTGTAAAATCATTGATGAGGACACAGGGGAAGAAAGAACCCAAGGGTGGTTTCCTCTGAATGCGGCGATTCTCAAAAAGAATTTTCAAGTTTATGCTCTGACCCTTCCCAATCGGCTAATTGGGAATCCTTCCCCCTCTAATCCCATGCTCTCGACCCTTGAGTATCAGCAGGATCGATACTATGAACAGGGCAACAAATGGGGAGCCTGGTTCCGGACGGATATGGAAGTGTATCCCGGTCCCATATTCAACTGGAACGGAGCCATGCACAGTGAAGGTAGTATATTCATGAAAGCCATTGGTGGCGTGAATTCTTACCTGATTAGCTCTAAAGGGTCTTGTTTTTATGAACCTAATATTAACTCAGAAATCAGCGCCAAAAATCAACTGGTATTTGCTGTTCCCGCTGCACCGGATTTAGATGGCGCTTTTACCGGGGTGGTTAACATTGATCTCCATGAAACTGCTGGGGATGAAGCAACGCCTCCGAAGGATCTGATTCGCCTCAATAATACGAACGATTCAGTCAACCTCACCAATGCGGGGGCTGCTATCAATCTGCTCATGGACCCCGAGGCATTGCTGCTCGATCCGGCTAATAATCAACCCCGCAGCGATCAAGGATGGACAGAAGATGGGGCATGGGAGGCAGCAGACTCCCAGTTGTCAGCTCGTGTCAACTTGAGCGATCGCATCCCACCGGACACCGATCAGCCCCCTCCAACCGCCGATTGTCCGCCGAGCTTGGATGATATTTATCGGGCCGATGACCGCTTTGGACCGAAAACCGGATATGGCAGAGCCGTACCCAATCCCGAGACCGGGAAATGTATGATTCAAGAAGCCAGTAATGCAGGCTTTGATTATGGGGAATACATTCAAGAAAGATCGCCCGAAGTGGCAACCCGAGAGTTACTACTTCGCGATAATCCCCCTTCGGTGGATGAACCCGATGAATATGGCTTAGATGGCTATTGGGAAAGACGAGCGCGGGATCAAGGCACAAGGATTATCGTGGGTCAGCGTCTGGAACTGGGGAATGCTTTTGGCTGGATCAGAGACTTAAATCGCGATGGAGACTTTGCAGATTCGGGCGATAAAGCTCCTGGTAACGACCCGCTCAATCCCTATGACCTCACCACTGCCTATCCCAGCATGAGAGATCGTGACAATGAACTGCGTCAACGTCGGACTTTATATGATAATTTAGCGGCAGTCCAGGCTACGGCGATTTATCATCATAAAGAAGAACAGAGCCAGGGATACTATCCGATGGCTTATGTTGCCACAACGGTTCACCCGGGCACTCCAGCCACCCTCAAGGATAGTGCCAACTTTGACACCATTCAAATTAATGGCCAACCCCGGATTGATTTTAACTTCTTCACCGGCAAAGGGACTAATGGATGGGAGTTTGATCCTTTCTTTGGTGGCAACGAAACGAGTTTTGCTTCTGCCATTAATACCTCAAATAACCCCCTGCGCATCGCGTTAGAAAACCTGGCTTATTTTTCCGGGGACCCCAATGGAGCATTTCCAGTACAACCCCCTCAAGGACCCAGTGTACCAGGAGGCAGGCTGCCCTCGGCTCAGTTAACCATGTGGGGAGACTTCTCTAATTTGCGGCGGATTGTTCAAAACCTCCCAGGTAACCTAGGAATCAGGCACTATCCCGGTGCTCCCGGTAATTCTGCATTAATTCCAGATATGAGTATTGCCGATCGCTCTACTCTGCATACTGCGGCAGGAGCCTTGGGGATGTTGGCCTACAATATCAAAAATCTGGAAGATTACGATTATGAGAATGCTACCAATCGCTCAACTGGATTGGGATTGAGTGGGACTCCTACCCCTCCCAATACTGGATTGGAAGGTTTAGCTACCGAGCTTTGGCTCTTACAAGATGGGGATCCAAGTAATGGAGAATTAGGGACTCTTGGAAATCCAGGCACTTATAATCAGTCGCCCGAAGCTTATATTGCTGCCTTAGAGCGTAAATGGATGGACGCTCCGCCCAATGACAAAAACCGAATGAAGGAGATTGTCAATCTGGCTCGATTTGTGATGCTTAAGGAGCAAGTGGAACGAGATCGGACCTATGGGTTTAAACGCAGTGATGAGGACTATAGCCTCAATCCGCCAACTTCTCCGGGTAGTAGCGCCACTCCCGATCTAGAAGGTCCTCCCAACAATCATGCTAACGACAGAACATTTACTTTTACACCGGATACAACGATACCCATCTTTGGGGGTACTGAATTTCATATCAGTTGTGATGTAACCGAACCACCAGCAGGAACAGCACCAACAGCAACACAAGGTAACAGCTATTTTGGATTGGGTTTTACTAACCCTACGCCTAGCTCTTCCTCGCCTCCTCCTGCCCTAACCGGCTCGGTTATTGATCAGCAGCGGTTAATCAGCTTATCCCGCCTCTGCTCTAATGAACCCAAATTCCCCTCCCTCTATTACCTGTTCCCGACAGATAATCACGATCATGCTACTGATTCGATTGGTGGAGTAGCACAACCGGCTAGTGTACCCAATAATGCGGAACCCTATATCACCAACCCCTATATCTCAACCACAGCTAACCCGACAGGAACCATTACCTACCGGGTGGTCAATCCACAGGATATCGTCCTAGAACCCAGAGCGATTAACTTCCTCGATTGGGAACTCCCCAACGCCGCTGGTCCGACGGGAGACAATCCCAACAGCAGTAGTCAAGAACTGATTTTGGTGAATGGCCAACTCCGGCAAGTGGCTATCAAGGATTCAGCCTTGTATGATGGCCGGGAGAATATGAGCGTGCGCTTGTTGAACCTCGATCTGAATCTGCTGCGCCAGACCGAATACAACGGGGACTACTTCATCCCTGAAGAAAGTGGTCTCGTCTATGCATTCCGGGAAGATGCAGTCCGGGAAGACAATATTGCGCGATTGGAACAGTTTGAACGGTACGCAGATGTACCGAACTCTAAAAAGCTGAATCTCAAATCCGTGGACTACTATGCCGACCCCGATCGCCGTCCTTATGGATTCCGGTTTAAAAATGGGGCGACTTTACGCCGTCGGCCAACCCATAACCGATCGCGGGGGATGTCCTTTATCACCGATCAGCCGGTTTATACCCAAGGGCAATTTAACCTGCACCATAATAATCAGACCGGACAACGCAACACCATCCAGGAGTTCACCCAGACCCTGGGAAATACCTTCACTCGCGCTCAGTTCTATAATCGCAGTAAAGCCCAGCGAAACGCTGATTTTGCCGACCCGAGTAAAGACTGGTGGCGCAATACCGAAGTCATTGCGGACTCGATCACGATTTTGTCCGATAACTTCTGTGATGGCAGCATTGAAGATGGCATCATCTTTGCGGGAATAGGCAGTCCAGCCGCTTCAGATCCTGCGGGATACAACGGAGTTCGCAGACTCAACGAACCGAATCGCCGAACCATTTATGGCTGTAATACCAATGCCCAATTCACATCCTACCGCAACCAAAATGTTCCCATTACCGCTCTGGCAGCCGGGACGCAATGGTTGAGAGCCAATCCCTGGGAAAATCCCAACCCCAACGCCCAGGCGGGTCAGACCCTCTGGCAAAATATCGATGCGGGACGGATTCCTAAATCCCCGATCGCGATCACCAAAAATGGGATCGCGCAAATCACAAGAACCCTTCCGTCAAATCCCCCCACTCTCCCCACGCTCTATAGCCAAGACGCGGGTAACTATACTGGCTCCTATCAGACGTTTGGAACTAGAAGGAATCTGACTCGGGCGGCTGAGACGACCACCAACATGATTCTGATTAGCTCCATAATTCCATCCCGAACCCAGCAGATTAATGGAGGCTTACACAACTTCCCCCGAGTTTTGGAAGACTGGAACAGAAATGTCCCCCTGATTATCCAAGGGTCTTTGATTCAGTTGCACTTTAGCAACTATGCCACGGCCCCCTTTGACCAGGATGCCTGGGAATATCGCATCATGCCTAATACCGGCTCCTCTAAGCAAATGCCCATAGGAGGAGCGCCCATCTACCAATACTATATTGAGCCATTGCGGAACTGGGGTTACGATGTAGCGTTGCAAAGAGCACCTGCTGGTCCTGCCGGTCGCCGGATGAGCCAGGTTTCCGACAAACGGGATGAGTTCTACCGCGAACCCGCAGCGGACAATGATTATATCTGTAAGCTGCGAGAGCTTCCTGAGATTAACTATCCTTGTCGCTAGTCCCGGGAAAACCCGATGTTAACCTAGATGCATCTAGCTGGGGAGTATCAGCCCTGAACCCTCGTTCAACTGAAACACTGAGAATACTCAGGGCTGATTCCCTCTTCTCCCTCTCACAAGCGGAATAATTTGAAGCAATTTTGACCACAAGGCTGACCCCCACCAAGGTCCAAACCATACCGTTGATTGATGTTCTTTTCGTCAAATGGAGTTAATCAAGATGAGACACAAACAATCGAGACATCCCACAGAACAAGGGTTAACCCTAATTGAGTCCTTAACTGCAGTGGTTATTTTGGGAATATCCGTCGTCGCCATCAGTCCCCCGATCGCCCTCTCCATCGCCGCCCGGGTGCGCGCTCACCGCGCTCAACAAGCCATGCAGTTAGCCCAGGGAGAAGTTGACCGAGTGCGGCTTTTGGTCGAAAATCTCGGACCGGGTAAAACTGTTCTGACAAGTATCGAGGGGAGTTTACCTCCCGATCGCGGCAATATCAAGCCCCAAAATGTTCCAGTCGTGGCTCCACCGAGTACCATCAAGCCTTGTCATGAAAACCTCTCTGCTGAATGGTGTTCTGTCCATTTAGATGAAGATAATCAATGGGATATGGCAATTCAACGGTTTAGAACGTACACACAACCAGAACAAAATAGTACAGGTCAGAATACAGGTCGGAATCTAGCGGCTTTTATTCTCGGGGTGCGGGTGTACACAAGAGCCTCCATTGATGCGGGGAACCTATCAACTCAAACACCCATTGGAACTGCGTCTTTGGCGCTATCTGCTGCCAGTAGCCAAGGCGGTCTGCCCCTAGCAGCTTCCTCGGTACCGATTGTGAAATCAGATTCAGCCAGTGCTTTTGACAACTACAACAGATTGTTAACACAAATGGGTCAGTGAAGGGAACACCGGATCAATATAGGCTTGAACGTTTTATTGATGGGTAAATTATAAGATAAGCGGGGGAAACAACTATGGCGATTCATCAAGCAAAATATATTTTAACCCATTACATAGCGGCTAAAGCCCAGAAAAAAACAGCCGGGTTTACTTTACCCGAACTACTCATGGGCATGGTGGTAGCCCTAATCACACTTTATGCCGTGTTATCCTTGGTGGTTAGCCTCCTCGGAACAGAGCAACGCGAAACCGCCAAAAGCCAAACCCAACAAGAAATGGCTCAAGCACTGGATTATATAGCAGCCGAACTGAGAGAAGCGGTTTATATTTATCCGGGGGATTGCCTCAGACGCACCAATATTCCCGAATCCTGTCCAAGTTTTAATTTTATTCCCAATAATGTAGATGTCCAGCCAGTCTTAGCATTTTGGAAACTCGAAAGATTTCCGGTGGATGATTTAAAGATTGATAATGATGACACTCTCGAAAATAATTTAGCCTTTTATACCCTGGTTATTTACTCATTACGCCGAGATAATCCAACTAACATTTGGCAAGGACCCGGGCGGATCACTCGATTTAATCTCCCCAAGTACACAAGGGAGCAGTTGGGGAACGAAAACGGACAAGAAACCCCTGGTTATAATGGTTTTAACGGGGATTTTGCCAACTGGAATTCTAACGGGGTTCAATTCAATGATGTCCCTTTGGTGGATGGGGTGGATTTGGGTTTACAACCTGAAAGAGTCGCCTGTCCCTCAACTTATACAGTGAGTCCTCCACCACAGCCCAATGTTCTCCTGTCAAATTTAAGCAGTTTCTATGCTTGTGTGAGTAATCCAGGTGGCATCAACACGGTTCAAGAAGCGATGGTTTTTCTCCGGGGTAATGCGGCGGCAAGAGGCGGTGCTTCGGGGTCTCGGGATGCTGCTTTTTTACCCACTGTGCAAACTCGGGTGCAAGCTCGGACTCGCTTTGGTCAATAATAATTTGGAGCAGATTCCTGAAATCATGGGGGAACACTCCCCCTGAAATGGAAACCCGAATCAACCTCATTATTGAAGTCAGGTATAGGTAAAGTTATGATGATTAGAAATATTTTCGGGGGAAAAGTCCTTCCGTTGATGACAACCAAAAGAATGAGAGAAGGTGACCATCCGGAGTTGGCGGAAGGATTTACGTTGCTTGAAGCACTGGTGGTTGTTTTTATTATTGGGATTTTAGCGGCGATCGCAGCCCCAAGTTGGCTATCCATGCTCAACAATACTCGCTTAAGAAAAGGTCAAGATGCCATTGCTTTAGCCATTACTGATGGTCAAAGGCAGGCTAGACAGAAAAAAATTTCTCAACAAGTGACGATCAGACAAGACCCTTCCACGGGCAAAGTTCAGTGGGCGGTACATACAAGCCAAAATACTCCAACTTGGCAGAACATTGAGCAAGAGCAACTCCTCATTGATCCCCCCAGTTGGACGATTACTTTTGACGACAAAGGGCACACTGACGAGAGTGGAACTGGAACAATGCTAATCTCTCTTCAGAATGGCGGTGCACCACGCTGCGTTATCGTTCAAACCCTTTTAGGAACCGTCCGTAAAGCCCAAGGGGATGCTTGTATTCAGCCGTAATTTTGGTGTTTGTTCTTAATTTTTTAGCGCATTAGACTATCCTGTCTCCCCAGCATCCCCCTGCATCTTCATCACAATTGTAAAAAAATATTACAAATCCTCCCAATTTCTCCCCCGAGGATTTATTTTATTTTTAAACAATAATCAGGGTGCTGAATGATGCTATTAACTCATCAACTCAGACGGCGGTTTCGCAACTCACCGACCACCGGATTCACATTAATCGAAAGTTTAATTGTTGTTTTGATTATCGCGATTTTAGCCGCTATAGGCATTCCCAGTTGGCTAAATTGGTTGAATAATACTCGCCTCACTGCCGGTCAAAATGAAGTGTACAACGCGCTGTTAAAAGCTAAAACCACAGCGACTCACCAAAAAATTACTTATCAAGCCAGTTTCCGAGAGTTGGGTGATGTGGCTCAGTGGGCGGTTCATCCCGCTTCAGTTACTCCTACAGACCAACACTGGCAAAATCTCAACGCTTTTGTCACCCTTGATCCAAGCAAAACCACCCTTTATCAATACTCTACAAATGGGGTGTGGCGAATGCAATTTAACTACAGAGGAAACTCCAATGGTCGCCTGGGACGGGTGACGGTTCGCCTCCGCAATAGTAACAGCAATAAACAGCGCTGTGTGTTTGTTTCTACCCTATTAGGGGCGATGCGGAAAACGGAAAAGTGTGGGTGAGGTCAGGTTGAGGATAAAAACCCGACACCCGTCAACTTAGCAAAAGTTGTGGTAGAAACCCGGTTTCTCAGTCTGGGGTAGGGGTTCAAGAAACCGGGTTTCTTTCCTCATTTTTTGATAATTAGCAAAAGTTGTGGTAGAAACCCGGTTTCTCAGTCTGGGGTAGGGGTTCAAGA
>NZ_JAMXOT010000298.1 GCF_024220515.1 Oscillatoria sp. HE19RPO | reverse complement strand
CAACAAATAAATCATCCTTGCTTTGATGCGATCGCACCTAACAAGGCTCTTTTAGCCCGCGCAGGCGGGCTTTGTCCGTGTAGCCCCAGGCTTGAGCCTGCGGGTTTTTTGAAGGTTTTATTTTTTGGAGTTCCCTTACTAGCTTACCCCTAGGACCGGACCCTCTATGTTCATGTTGGCAGAAATTGGGTCCGGTTGCTTACTTCTGGGGTAAGATAGTTTAACCTCATTGATCGCAGCGATTGAGTGTTCTTTGAGTTTCGGGCAGTTCTGTGGCAATTTTATGGCAATCCCTGACGCTCAGGGATTAAGGGCGGGCAATCACCACAGGACTAGAGCACCGCTTCCCTCGGGTTAACAAGGCTGGAAAATTTTGAATTTCCCGTCGCCGCCACTCTATTGATTTTTGTAACAAATTTTATAGTTTTGTGAATTTTCGCCCGTCTTCTCGGGAAAGGGGAGCAAAAAAAGCCTGGAAATGGTTATCAGATAAGAGATACGGCGTTTTGTAACAAAATTAGCAAGAGGGATTGATTTTTTTTATTACAGCGGATATAATCAGCACGACTTTTGTAACCATCACTACACCTGTCGGCTGAAATAGGAGGTAAGGACTTTGGCAAGGAGACGTAAGCGTAAGAGCCGTCGCCGCCAAGAAGGGCGCAGGATTTTAGAGCACGTGCCTCAGTATAGTATCGAGAGCGGTGAAGATAAGCCAGTCACAGCCGCCCGTAAATTCATCAAGGCAGAAGGCATCGTGCCACCGGCTTTGTTGTTAGTTAAGAGAAACGAGCATACCACGGATCGATACTTCTGGGCAGAAAAAGGATTATTCGGTGCTCAATATGTAGAAGAAAATCATTTCTTATTCCCCAGCTTAAAGTTTTTTGAGAGCAAAGCAGAAATACCCCCCGTGGCTTTATCAGTCCGGTAAAAGGGTAGTTCTGTCAGTCATGAGAACTGAAGGTTTAAGGGACCCGGCGACTGAGACAAGGGATTATACTGGGCGGGCGATCGCCTCGGATGACCCTGTGGTGCGAGGGTTCTATTCCTAGCGGACTCGAACAGCGTGCTGAGTAAATTTAGCAAATTTACAGGGGCATGAACCCGGTTTTTGCCCAAGCTGGCGTCATAGAGAGTCCCATAACGGCAAATGTTCCGTCAATCGGTTGATTTGTTATGGGAAAAGAACGGTTTTAGTCCCGGATCGGGAATCGCGATCTTCAGGCACATCCAGTTTCCTTGGCGATTAGGGAAATTTGGGTGGAGTCGCGATCGCCGCTAGTTCTAATTACCTAAAAACCTGAACAGTTCCAGGGCGATCGGTTGCGCCACGGCTAGGGTTAAAGTTCCGGTCTCAATCCGGGCTATCACACTGCCGAAATGACTCGTCATCCTCACCAGGAACCGGGTCAAAAGGGTTTGGCCGATCACACTAAACTTTAAGTCGGACTTGACCTGATTGGGTCAATAAGGAAACAAACCGATTAAATACGACGCTTTTTTGAAATTAGCTCTTTGACAAGCTCACGGGTTTGCATGGGGCTAATTTCTGCTGTGGTATTGCCCTCGGGAGTCGGGAGTCGATACAGGATGATACCAAATCCGGTTGTTAAAAGTCGGTTTTCGCCTTTAGCCCGCGCAGGCACCGCTTCGTCCGCAAGTGCCCCACCGTTGACGGGTGTGGGTTTTTATAGACTTTGTTGCTTTCTGTGTAGAACTAAGCTCAAGCAACCGGGTTTCTAACCTTGACTGTACCGAGGTCCTAGGGTTTGCTTAAGTACGGCCAACTCATCTCGATGACCCGTGACTGTAATTCTATTTTGGGTCGGTTTATCCCCAGAACTCTCCATTGACTTAACTTGGAGAGACACCTGTTCCATGCGACCCGAATTTTGCCAATAAAACCATCCAGCAACTGGGGACAACAGAATCAACCCCAGAAATAAATTCCCCCCTTGTGGGATGACCATTGATAAAATCAGGGCCAAACAAAGCATCCCCACTGCTGCCAATAGGGTCAAGAAAATCGCCAGAAACCAACTGGGACGGACATATCCTTCAAACGTGACTTGATTGCGTTCCCCATCCACTGCCTTCACCCGATAAGCGCGGCGATCGAAATACCCTTGCAACTCCGGCAAAATCGCCTCTTCCGGTTGTTCCGTCACCCATTGCAGTTCCTCCGTTCGGTCCTTCACCGACGCCCGAATAAAGAAAAATAACCCGATCGTCATCAGTAGGGTTAAAAAAAACGTTGAGGAGAGAGTCGTATCCATCGGTTCTATCTAAATGACTTCATGACGCAATTGTTACATAAATTCATAAACAAACTACGACTCGGGCCTACTCTAAGCTAGTCCTGGGGTACAGTTTGAGAACCCAGGGACCAAAAACCGGGTAGGAGCTACATATCCGTACCTGATAACTGTCGGAACTGCTATAAAAAAAAATGTGATTTTTGATGCAGACAATATGGTAATCTACTATTCCTTACTATCCTGTTACATCGTCTTGCCATCAATTTGGCAGGTGTTCTGGTGCGTTGCGGTGGCTTCCGTGACGCACTCTTTTCCCCAAAACTGAATCGAGCAAAAATCGGGCATTTCTGAGATCAACCCTAGGCGGAAACATCTCCCCGAAAATGTCGGGACAATTCAGGGACTGCCCCGACCCTGTATTTTGGCGTCTCTACTCGGAACGCCTTAACAGGACTACCGATTGCCCGAGAACCGGGACCGCCTTATCCCCAGTATAGGTGGGTCCATCTTCCAAAAAGCTGGGTTCCTTGGTATCAATCAGAGCCACCCACTGCTGTTCATTTAAGCCCTCGGGTAACTTAAACTCGATTAATTCCCAATGGGCATTAAAGAACAGGATGAAACTTTCGTCAATGACGCGCTGACCATACCGATTGCGCCGAGGAATTTCCTGGCCATTCAAAAAGACGGCGATCGCCTTGGCAAACCCCACATCCCACTCGTCTTCCGCCATCTCGCTGCCATCGGGATTGAACCAGCCAATATCATTCACCGTCTTCCCATAAATCGGGCGGCCCTGAAACCACTTGCGCCGCTGAAACACCGGATGCTTGCGCCGGAAATAAATCAGTTGCCGGGTGAAATCTAACAGATTCGCTTTTTCCTCGGGAAACTCCCAATTCAGCCAGGAAATTTCACTATCCTGACAGTAGGCATTATTATTCCCCCCTTGACTCCGTTCCATTTCATCCCCCGCCAACAACATCGGGATCCCTTGGGACAGCATCAGAGTCACTAGAAAATTCCGCTTTTGGCGTTCTCGCAACGCCAACACCTGTGGATCATCCGTATCGCCTTCTTCACCACAATTCCAGGACCGATTGTGACTCTCCCCATCACAGTTATTTTCCCCATTGGCTTCATTATGCTTCTCGTTGTAGCTGACTAAATCGTAGAGGGGAAAGCCATCATGAGCCGTGATAAAGTTAATGCTGGCATAAGGACTGCGCCCTGTAGTTTCATATAAATCTGAACTTCCGGTAAACCGATAGGCAAATTCCCCTAACGTCCGGTCCTCTCCCCGCCAAAAGTCACGCACGGTATCGCGATATCGCCCATTCCATTCGGACCATAACAGGGGAAAATTCCCCACCTGATAGCCTCCGGGACCCACATCCCAGGGTTCAGCAATCAGTTTCACATCAGAAAGCACCGGGTCTTGATGGATGATATTAAAGAAAGAACCCAAATTATTGACGTCATACAGTTCTCGCGCCAGGGCCGATGCCAAGTCAAACCGGAACCCATCCACGTGCATTTCTAGCACCCAGTAGCGCAGACTATCCATAATTAATTTTAGGATTTGCGGATGGCGGACGTTTAGGGAATTACCGCATCCGGTGAAATCCATGTAATACCGGAGGTTGTCATCCACGAGGCGATAGTAGCAGGCATTATCTACCCCGCGCATGGACACGGTGGGACCGAGGTGATTGCCTTCCCCGGTATGGTTGTACACTACATCTAAAATGACTTCGATGCCTGCTTTATGCAGGGCCTTGACCATTTCTTTAAATTCCCGCACTTGTTCTCCCGGTACAGTCGCGCAACTATAACCGGAATAAGGGGCGAAGAAGTTGATGGAGTCGTAACCCCAATAATTTTTGAGTCCTTTATCGGCGAGATGTCCGGGGTAGGCGAGGAAGTGATGAACCGGCATCAGTTCCACTGCGGTAATTCCCAAGGTTTGCAGGTGAGAAATCACGGCAGGATGCGCCAGTCCACTATAGGTTCCGCGCACTTCTTCGGGGATATTCGGTTGCAGTTTGGTAAATCCTTTAACGTGGGTTTCGTAAATGATGGTTTCATGGAAGGGGGTTTGGAGGAGTTGGTCCCCTTCCCAATCAAAGGACTCATCAATCACGATGGATTTGGGAATTAAATGCGCGCTATCGGTTTTGCTGAAGGAAAGGTCTTCCTCGGGGTCTTCCCAGTTATAGCCGGAGAGTTCGGGTCCGTTGATCACATCCCCTTCGATGGCTTTGGCGTAGGGGTCGATCAGGAGTTTGTTGGGGTTGAACCGATGACCGGCATCGGGGTCATAAGGCCCATGTACTCGATATCCATAGCGCTGTCCCGGGGAGATGCCGGGGATGTAGCCATGCCAGACATGGTTATCGACTTCGGTTATGGAAACCTGTTGCTCTTTCCCGTCTTTGTCAAATAAACAGAGCTCTACGGCAGTGGCGTTTTCACTAAATAGCGCAAAATTTGTGCCTTTACCATCCCAGCAGGAACCCAAGGGATAGACTTTACCGGGCCATACTTCTAAATGCATATTGATAGATTCACTCACCACGAAATTTTAAAGAGAATCAAAAATGGCGATCGCGAGTTAACCCAATATTTGAGGGGTCGGTTGGCGATCGCATTGGGTTGTTCTCTCTTTAAATTTACGGGGTTACCTGTGCTCTGGCTTCTACCTTAAGAGTGATGCGAAGTATTAGGGGGTATGTTACGCTAATCCGCCTTAAAACTAAGGGATCGGGGCGATATTCGGCGATTTTGGGGGTGGGTTGGCGATCGCACCGGGGTCGGGTTTGCTCCCTAATTCCTCACCCTAGAACTCTCTAAATCAGGGTTTCTTAATAATCAACCTTACATTATATCTCACTTAGCCGGGTTTGTAAAAGCAGCCGGGTTTGTTACAGCAATTCTCATTTTGGCGAAAAACTGTTCAAGTCCCCAGCATCCCAGTATAGTAATGACATCTGAGGAATGAAAATTTAATAACTTCCCTATCTATTCAATTGTCGGAACAGCGCGGTAATTCCATTTTGGCAAATATTCATCAAAAATAATTTTCATTGTCTCTTTAAATCCTTCAGCTACTTTTCGACCAGTTTTATAAACTTTATTGAGTACATTTACTACCACGGAAATTCCAGTTTTTGTTTGGGTTTTTTCCATGAGTTCTTTGACTAACTCAATACTGGTAAAAATGACTCCTTGACAAGCTCTCGCTACATGAGGAAATAAGCGATGCTCAATTGAATTGTACTTGGATGTGTAAGGAGGATAATGTGCTATTTTAATTTCTATATTTAGCTCATTAACTAATTTTTGTAAGTCTGATTTAAAGATATAATGATTAGAATTATTACTACCACCCCCCATCACATTTAATCAAAATTGAATGGGCTTGAAGGTAGAGAGAGATTCCGTAATTTATCCACCATAATTTAATCGCTTCACAAGCAAATTTACTCGGATCTTTACTAATACCTAGAGTTAGATATCCTCGGTTGTTTTGCACATCATAAATTCCATGAGGCACTATTTTGCCATCAGCCAAACTGAAGAAGTCATGGTCAAACGTGGTAACGGTTTCGGTGGCATAAAGAGTTCCTGATGGATATAAATTTCCAATAAATTTCTTTTTTTTTGTATCCATACTAATGATAGGATTTCCCTGTAACTCATACTCTTCAGTGATTCTGGCAATATTTTTAAATTGTTCGTCACGATTCTTTGTTATTCCTGTTGTCTGGTTTTTTTGAGCTTTACGTTTTACATCCTACATTCCGCAGGTAAAATAAGAGAGTTTGGAATATTCTAAAACCATGACAGACATAGCATCTGATATCATAGTACAAGATATTGACCACTGTGGCATAGTCTCGGGCATCATTGATGAGATAGGACTTGTCTATCG
>NZ_JAMXOT010000016.1 GCF_024220515.1 Oscillatoria sp. HE19RPO | reverse complement strand
CCCGATGCTTTCATGACTTGTGACCCGCGCGATCGCCAAGACCGCTATATTAAACGCTATCCCAAATTCATCGCCGAAGTCCTTTCAAGCAGTACCGAAGCCTTTGATCGGGACCTCAAATTCACCGACTACCAAAACCTTGATAGCCTGGAAGAATACGTCCTCATTTCCCAAGACAGCCAGCGCGTTGAATGCCGTCGCCGCATCGCTGCCGATACTTGGGAAACTACCATTTATGAGGCGGGCGATCGCATCACTCTCACCAGCCTTGACCTTGAATTTCCTAGCGATCGTCTCTATCGCGGTCTGGATTAACCCCCTCTATCACCCCTGCTGTAGTCGAGGCGAAAGTTGGGCCTGTTGATTGACCGGACACACCGAGAACTGACTGATGCAGAACAACTGGAAGATGACGATCAGCCTTTTGAGGAAAAGATGGAACCGTTGACGAAAAAATTGGAGGAGGAGTGAGTCGAAAGTGCTAAATTAGAGGCAGAAATGCAGGCAAATCTGCGGAGGTTGGGTTTATGAGTCCTTTACTAGAACACCTATTGCAACAAGTTGAGCAACTCCCCCCTGAAGATCGCTTAGAGTTGATTCGGCAGATTGCACAGGGACTAAAACAGTCCGAAGTGGTCGTCACAGCCAAGCCTCGATGGAGCGATTTAAAAGGAATGGCTCCCTATCCAATGATGGGAGAAGATGCTCAAGAGTGGGTTTCACGCACTCGGCGGGAAGGGGATGAGCATCGAAGCCAGGTGTTGCGAGGCGAATGATGAAAATTGCAGCAGCACTATCAGGGGTATCTCGGTTGTTTTTAGACACGGCTCCTGTCATTTACTTTGTAGAACGGAATCCTAGCTTTGTCGATCAGGTCGATCCAATATTTGATCGATTAGAGTCTGGGATTACGCCAGTGGTGGGAGCGGTGACGGTTGCCGAGTGCTTAGTGGGTGCTTTGCAGATGGGCTTAACGGATTTAGAACAAGTCTATGTGGCTATCTTTACACGGGATGATGTACTGTTTGTGGAGAATACCCTGGCGATCGCTCGACAGGCAGCAAGGGTTAGAGTTCAGTACAATCTACAACTTCCTGATGCATTGCAGATTGCCGCCGCGATCGATGCTGGCTGTCAGGCATTTTTGACAAATGATGCTCATCTAAAGCGCATAGCCGAGTTAAATATTTTGCTGGTAAGTGAGTTGGAGCCGTGAGGAAATGCAGGGATTGACGGCCACGTTGGATGAGCAGTTTTGGGAAACTACGATTTATGAGGCGGGCGATCGCATCACCCTCACCAGCCTTGACCTTGAATTTTCCATTGACCGTCTCTATCGGGGTCTGGATTAACCCTCGGACTCTGATGCTAACCCACTTGCCCAGATGCGGCTTCAAAACTTCCGCCAATGCTTCAAAGCCCCTCTCCCATGTGGGGAGAGGGATTTGGGGTGAGGGTCCCAGGTCAACGAGTCAGCCGCAGGGTAAGCAGAATCCCTCTTGTAGGGCCACGATTTGAGCCAGGGATTATCATGGATAATGGTAAAAGCGGAGATGTTGCGGAAGGAGAATTGAGAGGAGATGGAGTGGCAAGAAGTGGTTAACTTGATGGATGAGTTTGTGTTTCAAAAAACTGGGGACCACTTGGATAGCCTGCAATTGGCGATTTTAAAGGGAGTGCTCAATGGTCAAAAATATGTTGCGATCGCCAAGCAGTACGGATGTAGCACGGGTCATGCAAAGGATAAGGGATACGAACTGTGGCAGTTGTTGTCAAAAGTCTTTGAGGAAGAGGTGAATAAGTTAAATTTAGTCGCTACACTTGAGCGATTAGGGTTTGTAAATTATCAACATAGTGTTAACAACTCCGTTAACATCAGTAATATTAATTTTTGCAACACTCCTGAAGAATCTAATTTACCAAACCGGGATAACTCAACCTCTAAATATAACGATAAAGATATTATGGATGAAAATGAAATCGTGCAAAGGCTATTCCAAGAGACTAAATTTAAAGCTGTCGATAAACTAAGTAAACTCGGGTTAACCCCCGAACAAATTGCCGAATCTTTAGATTTACCCTTGCCAGAAGTTCAGAACTGGATAGAGTAACTTTATGGGGCTTGTGGAATTTTTATGAATGTTGACCCAAGAGTTTGACTGATTTTTATATAGCTCCCCTAAATGAATTTGACAATAGAACCAATGCCGATAATCTTGGATTGCGGTAAGCAAAGCTATGCCGTAGGCTTGGCATCTTGCTCGCTTTCTCTATAGCAAACTGATTTAGAATGGCTATAGAATCAGTCAGTTCAACTCCTAAATTATACTCAATTTTAAATCTCTTTAGCCTCAATATCTAGCCGATATCTATCAATGTAAGATTCAATTATTAAGATACTGACTAACTAAAGATTTTGGAAATCTATTTCTTAACTCATCTAAAGATGTAATTGATAAAATATCAGAGGCTTGTAAATCTCCATCTGCCATAGCCCAACGACTCAAAGAAGCTCCAATGTGAATCCCGTAATTCGCAGAATCCAATCTAATGCGACCATCCCAAAAGGGCTTATAGTCAGCATCAACATTAAACCTTGAATTAAAATCATATTCACAGCCCACGACTACGTTAGGATTACCAACAGAGTGTTTTTCATAAATATTCTGTCCAATATCCTCATTTTCATAACACAAAATTAAGCCCTCAGCGTCAACTCTTCTAAAGTCTTCTGCAATTGAGGTTATCCAATCAGAACCCTTCGGTGAATAGAGAATACCATTATTGATAAGCGGAACCCACTCACCACTAACACGGTAAATTAAATTCCATATATGGGGCTTATCTTCTTTGATTAAGCATTGAGGATTCTTAAACAGCAAAACATCACAATCAAACCACCAACCCCCGTAACGCTCAAGCAGCATAGTTCTGATGTAATCCGACTTAAACGGAAGATGTTTGCATTTTTTAATATTCAAGTTTAAGCTGATATAATCTTCTAGAGAGTCTGGGGTCAAATGAATGTGATTAGACCGAAATATTCTTGTAATTGAATTTAAGCAAATACGGGTAAAAGCATAAGGGGATCCTTCCCAATAAGTAAAAACGTGATTCATCTTATAACTCTGAATATTTTTATCTTACGTTAACAAGATTTAGCAAAGGAAATAATTGAGATTTTAGGAAGTCGCCAAACCGAGACTCTCCATACTTGTTAGTCTTCAATCCAAGAATACGCAAAGCTCGATTAGCTAAATGCACTCTTCGATGACGCTCGGACATTTTAGTACGAAATGTTAAACTATATGATATCGAAATATCGTTTCCATTTAATACCATATGAGGGAAAGTGAAAGGAATATATACCCCTTCGCCAGCAGCTAATTTTATACGAGTTAATCCAGATAGGTAATCTGGATTGAAATTAAGAGAGTATCCAAATTCATTGGCATAAAAATCTTCAATCTCTGATGAGCTAATTAAAGGTGCAACAGAAGCATCATTAACTAATACTTCTTTTTCTCCAGTAATTTGAAATAAAAAATTATGCTCGGGATCGATATGAAACGGCGTTACAAAGTTAGGGGAAGAGATAAACAAAAAAGAAGCTGGATTAAAAAAGTTATTAGATATTTTTAGTTCGGATAGCTTTAGTTCATTAAGCACTTGTTTCATCAATCTATTATATCTTGGAATAATCTCTAAATGACGTAAAATAATCCATGACTGTTGGCTAATTAATATTTTTTGTATGTCTTGATAAGGCAACTTGTTCAGGTGGAAAGGCAAGGTATAATACTCTAGCAAATTAGTTGGTAATTCTGCGGATGCTATGACGATTTCATTTAATAATAGATTGCGGCTCTCCATAGAGTGGCTAAATTTAAAAGGTCGAGTAGGATAAAAATCAAGTTGATTTGAAAATATTATTGCGTTCATAAATATTTTAATTATGTCGTTGATTGCTTTGTTTTAATTGAATGTATTTGTCAAGAATTTTATATAAATTAGAAGAATTAATAGAATCTTTTTCTAGCTCTTTTAAATCATTCTTATCTTGAATTTTCCAACCTTCAAGACCACCAACTGTTCTAGGATCGTCTTCTGCCAGGTTGAAGGAAGCATGATAGCGTGAAGGTGTACCCTGAATGGAGCTAAATGTTAATTGGGCAACTCCTTCAATTGATTGCCTGCCATTTACACGGATATAAAAACTATTTACATAAGCAAAGTCTAACACAGGAAACTGAAATCTAGTTAATTCATTTTTACTGCTAAATGTATAATTAAAAATCCAATCACCAGTTGAATTAGCTGAGTAGTTAGCACCAGAAAGCTTTAATCCATTTCCTTCTTTGTCTGCTTTAATTAAAACAATACCAATGGATGTCACATTACCATTGTCAGTCAAAAACTCGATCCATACACCTTCAACAAACTCTTCTCCCAAAAAATATCTTCGGAGATGTGGGAAATTATTAAAGATATTTTTGAATATCCAAATAAACAATTCATTAAGTAAATAAACTAAAGCAAAAGTAAGGCTAAGTACAACAATTTGCTGGACTTTTAATCCTTGCACCCAATCAGTTATAGCTTTTGTTACCAGTGCTGAAGTCCCTATGCTAATCAACTCAAAATATCGGTAAACTTTTTTATATGAATCCATGACAGACAATTTCCTCCTATTAATCCTCTTATATTACTGATTTTTTTGGACAATTTAATTTTTAATAATGATTGATGCCATTATTTGATTGCTACGCCAATATAAGCAATCGCTTGGAGGATTGACGAGAACAGACTGACCGGAAAATTTTTTAAATCCGGCTTGGCGAAGACATTTTACATACTCATCTGTAAATTCTAATTCTCCAGAGTAATGAGTAAAGACACCCCCTACTTTTAACAATCTATATGCTTCTGAAAAAAAAGAGAATCTTGCAGTATGAAGTTCGTCAAATGTAATGGGGTAAGTATCAAATAAAATTCCATCGAAAAATTCATCTTCAAAATTACTTGAAATTTCTTCCCAGAAACCTGAATACAGAAATGTGGGGCACTTAGCCGATTTTGCAAACGATTCCATCCGTTCAAAAACTTGGTTGTTAGCCTCAATAATATGATGTTCGTTTATCGAATTATTTTGAATATACGATGCTGCAATACCTAACCCAAAACCCACTTCTAGCACTCTTCCTCCATTAGTTGTCGCAATTTCTGCCAACTTTTTCATGTAAGGCTCTTCCCAAGTTTCCATTACAGGATGACCAGCTATCTCTAGCTGAAAGTCATTCACATGAATATCTTCTGTTTTCCATTGTTCTCGCTGCTGCAAAAAAGATAACTCTGTTAACGGATGAGACTCTTTATCAAACATTGTAATTTTCTCCTGGATTTTAACAATTTATTTTTAAGGCAAGCATAACTCATATAGTTCTAAACTGAACGGTTCCTCCAAGGCATTTCCCTCTAAAACACTTTTGGCAAATAAATTCAAGGTGATTTCTCTTTCTTGACAAATGTTAGACAAATGTTTAAAATCACCACTTGTAGAAGAAAAACCTAAAAAAGCTTGCCCGGTAGGACTTAAATAATCGGCAAAACGGTTTAGAAATTTTTTGATACTTGAGTAGCTAAAATCAAATACACTTTTTTCCAAAAATGTATTTGGGGTAAAAGGGGTAAAAATAAATGGGGGATTCCAGAAAATAATATCAAATAGATAATTTTCGATGAGCGAATCAAAAACGTCAGAATAAATTACAGAAACCTGATTTTCCACAGAATGCAAAATAGCGTTTATTTTGGTATTGGAAAGTGCATCTTTATTAATGTCAGTTGCAGTAACATTTAACCCATCTAGGGCTTTTAGAATTGATATTAATCCAGTTCCGCATCCAATTTCGAGAAACTCGCCATTAGGCTGAGAGGGGAGGTGTTTGGCAAAAAAGTAGCTATCTCCAAACACAAATGGGGAAAATACCGTGTTCATCCCGATAAAAATTCTTCCTTCATACTCGAATGTGTAAACCTTATCCAAGGATTTATTAGCCTCTAAATATTTTTGGACCAAATTAATGTACTTGTTCATTGTCTAAGAGTTTTTTTTCTACAAATATCTAATGTGGCACAGTGAAATGAGCCTCCAAAAATGTAATAATCCTCAAAAGCACATGGTATTGGTTCAAAACCTTTATCTTTTAAAGTCTTAATCAATGACTTTTGTTTTTCCTCAACTATCACCCTTTTATCGTCAAGACTCAAAATGTTAATACTCATCCAATCACTAACTACTCGATATCCTCCTATTTCAGTGATGAAAGAATCTGGTTTAGGGGCTTCAATGAGTTCCCAATCATAGAAAATTTTGGGCAGCGAATTGAAATCTATAAATTCAGGATTTACTAGCAATTTACCTTCAGCAAGTGGAGCGATCGTGGTGTCTATATGTAAAGCTTCAGGGCATTTTGACTGGATGACATGAACTGTGTATTCAGCTCCTAAAAAATTTTGAAGCCATTTAATACCAAAACCATTGGTAACATGGCTGATTTGTCCAATAATATCTTTTCCGCACCGAACAAAATCTGCACCATCGAATGTTGGTTCAAACTCTGTAATAGAGTATGGATATTCTTCCGAAGCACTAACTGAATATAATTCTTCATCAAGCGTGGGTTTTGGTGCAGATACCCAATTCCATCCATTCTTACAAAGATCTTTGAGTATTTCTCTATATGGAAAAACCTCAAAGTATCTGCCTCTATCAGCCATTGGGCATTCAAGAATACAATTGTTGATAACCAAGAATACATCTCTTGGATTGGCACAAGAAACACCAGATTCAACATCCCACAAAGGAGTGGAAAATTTTTGCTGGAATTCAAACAAATTTGGTCGCCTAACTTTCACACCTTCAGATTTAAGTAAGGTAATAAACTTTTCAAGTGCAATATTTGCTTTTTCTATAATGTAATCGGGAATTGGTGTTCCTTTTTTGGAAAACTGTGCATCATAATCTGGCAAAGCATTTTTAGGAATGGTATTTTTTAAAATTCGATCCCAACTTGGAAACATAGCTCCCTCTACTCTGCCAACGATTATTTCTTCAAGAAGATCCCATTCTGTTGAACTACTCATCTTACCTCATCTACAAAAATGTAATTTTTATTATATGCTATAATAATTTCCTATGAAGTTTTATAGCTGTTTCTCTGCACGGCATAACTACAAATTTTTTGTAGCAATTGATAATAAGAATAACCGGCAGCATAAGCTGAACGACAAAAGTCTCCAATCTCTGGATGTAAATGGGGTAAAGGATTCACCTCTAAAAAATATAGTTTTTTCTTTTGAGAATCAAAACGAAAATCAATTCTAGCTGCATCTCGGCATCCTAAAGTTCTATATATGATTTTTGAAGCTTCGATAGTTTTTCTGTAAATCAAGTCGTCACTGACATTAGAATATATTGCCTGTGTTTGAGAATTTTCTTTTTGCTCATAACCATATACTTTACTAAAAGGTAAATCAATTTGAATTGGTGCCAAGACTTCAATGTTTTGACCCTCCCCTAATACCCCGACTGTCACCTCTACCCCTTCAATATATTCTTGAACTAAAACAGGTTGTTTATAGTGAGTTAAATTATAAATTACTTGCGCACTTAAATCCGCATATTTGTAAACAACAGAGCGATTATAAATTCCCATACCACTACCTTCAAAAGCAGGTTTTACAATATAAGGATAATTATTCAATTTGCTTAAAAATTGGCTGTCTTGACAATCAGATATATAAATAGAACTGGGAACATTTTGCTGTGCTTGATGAACCAGTAAGTTGCAAATGTTTTTGTCTAAAGTTTTGACCATTACATCAGGACTAGAAAATACATAAGGTAATCTCAATAATTCACACAAAGACGGAATTAATGATTCTCTATAAGAGCCTCCAAACATTTCACAAATACTAAAAACAAGACAATTTGAATTAGCTATTTTTTGTACTATTTTATCATCACAAGAAATTGATTCAACATCAAAGCCAATCTCTTTGAAGGCTTGTTGTAAACAATTAATGGTATCCATCATATCCCAATCGGCATCAATATCAAGGGGATAATTGCCTTTTTTTAAAGGATGATTTTCTCGTAAGTTATAAACCAAATTTATTTTCACAAATTTTTACCCTTAATTCAAAAAATTAGTTAATAATTAAACCAATTTGCTGTTTGTTAGAATCTTCGGCAAGGGTCCCACTGGCATAACAAACGGTATTGAAGGAATTATATTTCTTTGGGCCACGATAACAAACACACATATGTTGAGCTTTGACACGAGCAAAGGCTCCCTTAGCTAAACCAAATTCCATTAAATCGCTACATAATTGCTCCGCAATTCGCTCTTGAATATTAAACTTATTGCTTCTGTAGTCAACCAACCTAGATAACTTGCCAATTCCGATGATGTATTTTCCGGGTTCATAAACAATGTCAACTGTTCCAAAAAAAGGCAAAAAATGATGTTCACAAAATGAGATAAATGGTATATCTAATCCGCTTACAAGACCTCCATAATTTTGCTCGGGCAACTCCTCGGTTACTGTGATTAGCGGTTGAGCATTTTCTATTTGATAGCTTGCCATCAATTCTTTATAGCCCTCAGTTATTCTCCCTGGTTTTTTATTAATAGATTTTTCAAAACTCTCTAAGTGGTCTGCTGGAATTATAGAGGATAGCCATTTTAACAAATAAAATTCTGGATGATTTTTATCGAGGTCCATTGTTAAGTATTTTCTTTGAATAAGTGATGTTTGCGAGTATCCTAGCTAATCTAAATTGTAGATGGCTGAAATCGATTTTTTTCTAATCCATTGTTCCTGAATATGTGCATTCAAATACTTTAGTGGGTCGCAATAAAAATAAATTTTATCGTCAGATATAGCCGGTGACCTAAACCAATAAACACCATATTTATCATCATAAAAGTCGTATTCATATACGCTTCTCTTTCCACCTCCAAATGGCAAGTCAACAATAAATCTAGGAAGATGAAATCCTGGGAATAATCCGGTCAAACTTTTTGATATATCAATGCAAGTCTTTAAACTGGTACGAAAATGCTCTGCATTAGTTACCATATCCATTTGATAAACGTAGTAGGGTTCAATATTTGAAGATATAAGTTTATGTATCAACTCTTTTTGAGCTTCATGACTAGAGTTTACTCCATTTAATAAGACAGTTTGATTTCTTATTTTTACCCCTGAGTTAAATAATGAATTAGTAGCTTCTTGAGAAGTTGTAGAAATTTCATTTGCATGATTGAAGTGACATTGTATTGACAACTCAATACCTTGACTTTTGAATCGACTAGAATACTTTGTAATCAATTCAAATAATTGGGTTTTAGGTAAAAAAATATCTGGATTAAATAAGAGTGTCCTAGTGGCAAGCCTGACTGTTTTTAGAGTTTGTATGTTTATTATTGCACTCAAAATAATGTCAATCATTGACGTACTTGCAGAAGCTATATCACCTCCTGATATAACAATATCACTAATATTCGGGTTTGATTTCAAATATTTAACAAGATTATTTACTCTGGTTTTAAATGCTTCTTCTAATTTACTTTTTTTGAGAAATTCCGTATCATTACTTACCGTGTAACTTCTGGTGCAAAAAGCACAGTATGTTGGGCAATAATTGGTGGACAAGAATAATAATTTATTAGGATATCTATGAATTAAGCCAGATGAAACTTCTTGTTTCTTTTCTGAGAGAGAATCAATTCTTGATTGAGGATGAGAGGGTAAATATTCTGAATGCAAGGGAAGAAATTGCTTCCGAATAGGATCGGTACTAGGATTATTCCAGTCAATCAAATTAAGTACATGATGAGTTATCGTCAGGGACATTGAATTTTGGGCTAATCCTTCTATTATATCAGATTTTAAATCCGAGTCAACTTTCATTGTATTTAAATAGACTTTAAGTTGATCGACCGTTTTTATTACATCTTTATTCATGATTTTATAGCTAATATCATTTGATGACAATTAAAAATCAGACTTTAAATAGTTTTTATTAAATTAAATTGGATAAAAATTTTCTTGTGTTAATCCTAATTCAATCCTCTTAATTTTGTAAAGCCGGAAAAAGACGGAAAAAGACGGAAAAAGACGGTGATTTGATTAAGAAATATAAAAATTGCGGATAGTTGCCTCTAATGGTAGAAGACAAGAACGCCCCCAAGCCGAAAATCAAGATCACTCGGCAGTCTCCAAGCCCTCCTCGCCGGACTGCAAGTAGACCCAATGGTAATGCGCTGGCAGACTGCCGCCATTGCCCAACTGGAACAGCACTGTCCTTCAGAGTGTGGGTTTTATCTCATTCCCCACAAAAAAAACCCAGTCTGTCATCCAGACTGGGTTATCCAACTCTGATCAAGACGAGATAAATCTAATCCAACCTATCTCCCCTCAAAAATTGCATCTCCTCAAAACTAGGCACGAGGATAAGGCACAACATTCTCGCCGAAATAGCGATTATATTCAGCACCTTCTACCAATGCAGTCACTGCGGCGGCTAAACCGCTTTCCGTTAGCAGTTGCTCAGACTCAGCCACTTCATTGGTTGCAGGAGTGCGACCCAAGAGGTGACGGCAGAGTAATTCCGCCGCTTTTAAACTCGGATAAGGCTTGACAAACCGAGCTTGGTATGCATCAGAACTTGCCAACTGACCCACAAACTGACGGACGGAAATTTCGCCGCGAATCAGTTGTGCTTCGGCGTGATTCAGGCGGAATTCTGCGGGAATTTCTTCACTGTAGATATCCATCACCTGACGATAGATGGCATCGATCGCACTTTCCATCTCAGCCGGGTCTTTCTGCTCAGTCACGCGATAAATCCGCGCCACTTTGCTCGCCGTAGACCGTTGCGGCATCACCCCACTCACGGACCGTCCCACTTGCACCACATCCAATTTATGTGCTGCTTGGGATGCCATTGCACTCGCCATTAGCGGGCCTTTGGTCGGATCCATCATGGAGTTCACCGGATCAAAACTTGGCACAACCAAGTCTTTATTCTGCTTCGTCAACTGGTTATACAGCTTCTCTGTATTCGGGAAGTTGGCCGCAGGCAGAGTCGGGAAGCGACGATAAGGAACCGTATCCTCGTTAAACGCTTGCAGGTACTCCATACTGTTGACCATTGCCGTGATAAATCCTCGGATCCCTTGGGTCGCCAGAATTTGGTTATACTTGCGAATTTCCTGCTGATTCAACGGTGCACGACCCAAGAAGTGCTTGGTTCCCAGTTCAATCACCTTGGTGTTGGGATAGGGGGTATAGAACTCCTTGACATACAGTTTGGAATTCCCCAATCCTTCAATAAACTCCTTCACGGTAATTTCACCGTTCCGCAGTTTGCTTTCGATCGCGCTGAACTCGTTCTTAATCACATAAGGATTCAGGTCGCGCTCGAAAATTTGGCGGTAAGCCGCTTGAATGACCGCTTGAGATTCCACCGGAGTGCGGTTGGTGAGCTTGAACACCTTGGTTTGTTCGCGGCGTTTGCCAACCCCTTGGCCGATGCGGGTTTCGATTTCCGGTACCGAGCGATCGGGAACGGTACCCAGTTCGATAAAGCGCGAGGGTTCGTCTTTCTCGACTTTGAGGTTCTTGTCGCCAATCGTGCCAACTCGGAGCGATCGCAACGCTTGACCACCCGGAGTCAGATAGCGCTCATAAGGAATCGTATCTTCCCCAAAGGCTTCCTCATACTCCTTACTATCGATAAGCGCATCCACAAGAGCATAGAAACCCTTCTTAGAGCAAATATCAAAGTAAGCATTCATTTCCTGCCGTCCGTAGGTCGGGCGACCTAACAAACGGCGGTGAATGTATTCGATCGCCTTACAAACATAAAGCGAACTCCAATACAGATTCCGGAACACATCAGACTTCGCCAACGCCCGGATAAACTCCCGCAGAGTAATATCCCCGTTTTCCAGCTTAATTTCGTCTAGCTTCAGCCGTTGAGCATCATAAACATCCCGGCCAAATACTTGGCGATAGGCTGCCGTAATCACCCCTTGAGTCGAACTCTCCGAGTATTTAACGCTCACCCCTTGCACAGACTTAGTACCACCGCGCTGACCATACTGTTTCTGTCCACTGGGGATTTGATCCAGCTTGATCGCCTTCGCACCCAGAGAACCCGGAGACATACCCCGCGCTGCTGGATTGCTCAATTGGTTGTTGATGCCAGGACCGCGATGAATCAGGATCCGGCGAGCATCTTTGCCAAACGGTGCCGGACGGTTTTTCGGATTGCGGGTTTCTTTCGGGAAGATCGCCCCAAACTGGATTTCCAGGGGGTCATTCCCGGCACCATAAGCGTGCTGATCCGGCAGAGGCCGATTGTAGTCCGCAAACAGGGTAATAAATTGCGGAACCTTGCGGAACGGCGCGCTGTAATTAAACAGGTCAAACTGAGGTCCCCAGTTCCGGCACTCTTGAGCTTCTTGGCCCAAACCGCGCAGGTAAGGTACCGTCTCCTCGCCGAAATAATCAGAATATTCCTGAGAATCGACTAGAGCGTTCACCAAAGCGGCTAAACCCCCTTGGGACACGATCGCAAAGTATTTGTTAAACTCCTCGCGAGAACTCAGAGCACGTCCGAGGAAATGACGGTGTGCCAATTCCACCACACGGCTGTTGACAAACTTTTCATAAAACTGCTGCCGATACAGCGGCGACAGACCCAAGCGCCGGATAAACTCTTTCATCGAGATGGTGCCGTTTTTCACCTGAGATTCCAGGTAAGACACGCTCAAGCTGTAGGCGCGAGTAATATCCCGCTCAAAGACTTGCCGATAGGCGGCTTTGATCACCTCTTCTTTTTCCGAGGACGAGAGTCCCGTCTTCATGACGAACTTCTGACGACGTTCGGAAGCGATGAAGTAAATTTGCGGCAATTGCAAGCCTTGTTTGTCACTGCTGCCGGTTTGACGGACTTTATCCGAAGGCGTCGGGGCTTTGAATTCGGTAATCAAAACGTCGAAATATTCGCCGATCAGGGTCCGGCTGGCTTCATCCTGCTTGAAGTAGCCTAAAGATGCTGCCTTCATTTCTTGCAATGCCACCAGGGTTGCGGAAGAAGAACAGGCTCTTTCAATGATTTCTCGTAAACCCCGCACGTTCACCGAAATGATGTTCGGGTCTCCGGCAACCATTGCGTAGGTCAGGTAACGGAGGAACCAGCTCAAATCCCGCAGGGATTTGGTCATGTTTCCAGGACCGTACCGGGCAATGTTAATCGGTTGGAATCCCGAGGGGGTGGGGCCGCTAGAGGAACTGAAAATGTTCCGCAAGCCTTCTAAGAATCCACCTTTGCTTTCCACATAGGTGGTGGTTCCCAGCATCATGCCCTGTTTGATGTCTTGATTCGCACCCACGGGGGCGTTAATCACCATCGGTTCTTTCGGTCTTTCCAAGAACGCCATCGGCGATCCACCCGTGAAAATCCGGTTGGCGGCACGGGATACGATCAGTTCTGAATTTTTGGTCAGAACTTCCGCAATCTCCAGCCGTTTGGTTCCGGATTGGAAAAATGTCTGGAGTTCGGTCAGTTCGCTTTTTCCCGGAAAGCGGTCTTGTTGTTCCGCTTGGGAAATGGTCGCAACGGGGACGGTTTGATAGAGTTGCGGACGCGCAACTGAGCTTCCACCACTTGCCTTTACAGTCATCTGATTTCAAAAGCTCCCAATAGAATTATCATTTTGTGGCATCAATGGGTTTAGATGCCGGTTTAAACTGCCACACTGAGTCAGGATGAAGGATTGACGTTGATCAGGTTGTCCTTAATGTGGACTTCCTCCCGAAGGCTTTCCCATGTCCTTTAACCCACTATCGGGGGTTTTCTTTGACATAGTTTTTAGCTTAAAACGATTCGGTATCACCCCCTCTTATGTTAAGAATTATGTAGAACTTTGACCCAGTGGCTATCGTGCCATCATATTGGATTGCGGCACCTAACTGAGAAAAAAGATAAGTTTTGTTACGTTCTGAATTGTAAACTATAAATTGGTAATTTCAAACCTGTGATTTGTTACAGGTTAGGGGGCTTGGCGATCGCCTTTGCCCCTGTTGTGTTTCTGTCCATCATCCATCCACCATCTTGCGATTATGCCAAACTCTGAAGAGATTACTGCTGCGGTTAGACAACTGTATGATACCTATCCGTTTCCCCCGGAAGCCCTCCTAGATGAACCGCCACCGGGGTATAATTGGCGCTGGACTTGGCCTGCGGCTTATGCCTTCTGTACCGGGCGCAAACCGGCAACTCAGGCGGTGAGGATTTTGGATGCGGGATGCGGGACGGGTGTGGGAACGGAATATTTGGTGCATCTGAACCCGGAGGCGCAGATTACGGGGATTGATTTAAGTGGGGGGGCTTTAGAGGTGGCCCGCGATCGGTGTCGCAGGTCTGGGGCCTCTCGGGTTGAGTTCCATCATCTCAGTATTTATGACGTGGCGCAACTGGAAGGGGAATTTGACCACATTAATTGTGTGGGGGTGTTGCATCACCTCCCGGATCCGATTCGCGGGATTCAGGCATTAGCGACGAAGTTGGCCCCTGGGGGAATTATGCATATTTTTGTGTATGCGGAGTTAGGACGCTGGGAAATTCAACTGATGCAACAGGCGATCGCCCTGCTGCAAGGGGAGAAATCTGGTGACTATCAAGAGGGGGTGAAAATTGGGCGGAAAGTGTTTGCGGCATTACCGGAAAATAACCGTTTGGTGAAGCGAGAAAAAGAACGATGGTCGATGGAAAATCACCGGGATGCCAATTTTGCCGATATGTATCTGCATCCTCAAGAGATTGACTATAACATCGATACGTTGTTTGAGTTGATTGATGCCTCGGGGTTAGAGTTTTTGGGGTTCTCGAATCCGGATTATTGGAATATCGAGCGGTTGTTAGGTCAGGATTCGGAGTTGATGGGAGAGGCGCAGAAGTTAGGCGATCGGGCCCGATATCGACTGATTGAATTACTCGATCCAGAAATCACTCACTATGAGTTTTTCCTCGCCCGTCCTCCCCTGGTTAAAATGGACTGGAGAAATGACCAAGCCTTGTTAGCAGCTATTCCCGAAGTGAGTCTCTGTTTACAAGGTTGGCCCTCACAACATTTATTTGATTACAATTATCAACTCGTGACTTTATCCGAGGATGAGTTTGAGTTTATGAAAGGTTGTGATGCCAATTCCCAGAAAGGAGAGGGGATGAAAACTGTTGGAGAGATTTTGGCTGGAGGGAAATTGGATTTAGAGGGAGTGAGAAGTCTGCAAAAACGGCAACTGATTTTACTGAGTCCCGCAGGCTAAAGCCTGGGGCTATACGAACAAAGCCCGCCTGCGCGGGCTACTCCGGTCCCCTCCCCTTAGCAAGGGGAGGGTTAGGGTGGGGTTCTTCTCTGTGCCCGGTCCCCCGCAGGCTAAAGCCTGGGGCTATACAAACAAAGCCCGCCTGCGCGGGCTACTCCGGTCCCCTCCCCTTAGCAAGGGGAGGGTTAGGGTGGGGTTCTTCTGTGTGCCTGCGCCCGCAGGCTAAAGCCTGGAGGCTATACAAACAAAGCCCGCCTGCGCGGGCTACTCCGGTCCGCTCCCCTTAGCAAGGGGAGGGTTAGGGTGGGGTTCTTCTGTGTGCCTGCGCCCACAGGCTAAAGCCCGGAGGCTATACAAACAAAGCCCGCCTGCGCGGGCTATTCCGGTCCCCTCCCCTTGGCAAGGGGAGGGTTAGGGTGGGGTTCTTCCGACTGCCCTCGCCGGGTCAAGAATACGAAAAAAGCCCGTCTGCACGGGCTATCATAAAAAAGCGGCTTTTTAAAAAGTACATTTGACCATGATTGCTCGTTCTTCTAAGGAGTATTAGTAATTTCCACAATCATTTCTCCTTGGCGTAACTGCTCTAATGCATCCGGCAAAGTAGCACTCAACAATTGTCGCAAGTTGCGGTTAGTGACATTGCCGCAAGTTAGCCATAAAATTTGAGGAGGCGCTCCTAAACGACATACCAAGTCGATGAAATCACTATCTTTTGTCATGATTACAACATTTTCGGCTCTTGCAGCTTCAAAAATTTCAATATCTTGAGCATCTCGAAGCCCTAAATCTCGCAATGAACTCGCTTCCAAAACCAAGGTTTCTGTCAGCCAATTTGCCAGCGTGGGTGGCAGTTGAGCATCGATCCAAATCTTCATGCCGTTAGTCTAGGAAAATCAGTGCGTCTTGCCGCAAACAGCAGACAAGCTTGAATATCTGCGAGTTCTAAATCAGGAAAGTCTTCTAAAACTTCAGTAACGCTAACATTTTCCGCCAACATTTCTAAAATATCGGTAACCCGAATTCGCATCCCTCTAATACAGGGACGACCCCCACATTGACCAGGAGTTTGAGTGATGCGGTTTAGCAAATCATTTGTTAAGTTCATAACCCGTTTTCGTGCTTAATCCATCATTTGGTTTTTATCATTAATTAGAGCATAGCATAAACGCAACCTTCACCCTTCCGAAAAGCTACTCCTTTATATCAGGGGTTGCATAATGAGTAAGGATAGGGCGTGACCTCAAAGAATTCCTGTGAGACAGCATCTTTCCTGCCTGACGAAAACCCGTTAAACTACTCAGTCAATCTTTGAAACTTTAAGAAAGCGGGTTTCTGAGACAATTTCAATTACAAATTAGAGAGTTGGACATAAACCCGCTTTCTGAATCCAAGCCAAGAGACTATTGCTGGGCTTCCATATACGATCGCAGTAAACGATTAATCTCATTCTGATAACTCTGACCTTGAGATTTAAACCAATCTAAAACATCACTATCAATACTTAAAGTGACTTGTGTTTTCGTCTTAAAATTTGGTGAACCTCGCCTAACTACTGCCTTAGTAACCATTTCTGACGTAATTTCTGGACAATCAGAAAAATCAATTTCTTCATCAGTCATCTGGTCTAGGCGGTTCCAGTCAGTTTGAGAGTTACTCGAAGTAAATTTGTTGTTCATATTTAGTAGCTTTTCTCGCAGAAATAATCCGAATACATTCTTCTCGTTCTGTATGGACAACAGCGATTACTCGCCCTTGCAACAAACACAAAGTCACCAATCTTTGCTCTCCATAATTGAATCGGTTATCTTCAATTGTTACGATGTCTCCATCAAACACGAGGGAAATATCAACAAAATCAATGCCATGTTTACGGGGAGCATCTCAATTTGACCTCAAAGGGGAATTTATCCGTCTTGCTCCCCCTTCCCTCTTAGGGAAGGGGGCTGGGGGGTTAGGTCTCTATGTGCAGAGGTTTGTAAGACGTTTATTTCATCTAATTCAACTTTAATGCCTTGATTGTTACTACATATTGTAACTAAATTTTCCCAAAAATTCATATTAACAGAATCAAATGCCGAAGTTTCCACCCCTGCTGCGAAGATGACCTCAGCAACCAGGCGTTCGCGAAGCGTCTCGGAACGAGAATCGCGAAGCGTCTCGGAACGAGAATCGCCCTCATCCTCTATGAAGAACCCACCGATCCACCCATCACAGGACTTACGCATTTTTGCAGGACAGACCCTCAATGTAGGGGCAATTCGCGAAACGCCTCTACAGAAACCGGGCTCATGGGTAAGTCCTGAATCAACCCGAAACATTCCAGTTTGACCCTATCCCATCACCGAATCGCTATAATCAAACCGTCCCCTAGTTTCTGGTCGATACTAACTATGCAACTTCAACCTCAAATCTATCCGCCCTTGGAAAATGGCGATCGCCTCAGCTACCGAGAATTTGAGCGACGTTACGCCGCCATGCCTACGGATCAGAAAGCCGAATTAATTGAAGGAGTCGTTTATATGGCATCACCCCTGCGGTTTACCACCCATGCGAAACCCCACGCCGATTTAATCGGATTGCTATGGACTTATAAAATGGCAACCCCACGGACAGAAATCGGTATTGAACCCACCCTTCGCCTCGACTCAGACAACGAATTTCAACCCGATGGGGTGTTATTGATTCCAGGGGGAAGTTCTCAACTCACCTCAGAAGGCTACATCCAAGGGGCACCGGAATTAGTGGTGGAAATTGCAGCCAGTAGTGCGGCTATTGATTTAGGGGATAAAAAACGGGTGTATAGGCGCAATGGGGTGCAAGAATATCTAGTTTGGCAAATCTTCGACCAAAAACTAGATTGGTTTTATCTGGAAGAGGGCGTTTATCAGTCTCTTTCTCCCAATGAACAGGGGATTTTGTGCAGTCGAGTGTTTCCCGGTTTATGGTTAAATGGAACGCAATTGTTACAAAATAATCTCGCCGCCGTTTTGGAAACCCTACAAGCGGGATTGGCATCCCCAGAACATCAAGCCTTTATCAGTTAAGACTTCCTCACCGTCCACGCATCCACAGACAACAAAAGACAAAGACAACGGATCAAGGATCTATGCCGCAACTGGCACAATCCTCTCGACTTCTCCTGGGATTAGAATAGAATTAACCCAACCACAGACTGAGGCTGACTGCGCTATGCCCGAAATCGTAGAAATCCCCCTAGAACTGACTTGCTTTCAACTGCCCCCAGCCGTTGAAAACCGTTTGCAATTTCTTTTAGATCGTCAAGACAACGGGTATCCCCTGTCTCTAGAAGAACAACAGGAAGCTGAGGGACTGGTTGAACTCGTGGAATTTTTATCCTTGCTCCAGCTACGTTCAAAACGAGTGCGCCAGAATCATCAATGACCAAAATTCCCTTAGAATAATCACAGGGTTGAGGAGATGAGTATGGATGTAGGGCAATCCCTCGTAAAACTAGCCATCGGTGGCGGCTGCATTTTGGGTAGCCGGGAATTTAGATCAATCTATGAGGTAATCTGATGACAGAAGGTAAAAAGCAACAGTTCAACGCTCCAGTCGGCAGTGTGGATAATCAAGGCACTCAAAATAATGTGGCGGGAGTCAACTACGGGGTTCAGACGAACACCTCAGATCCTGAACTTCAGGCGACAGTCAAAGAGATTCAAACTTTGCTGGCCGGTTTAGACGTGACTCAGGCAACCACCACGAGCGAACAGATGAGGCTTGCGGGAACAGTCATTGCTCAAATTGAGGAGAAGCCAACCTTTAAGGAACGAGCAATCCGGGCGGCGCGGGGTGGACTGGTGGAAGGACTCAAGCAAAATCCAGTGGGGGCGATCGTTGCTGGGGCGATCGAGGGTTGGACAAAAGAGAAGGATTAGTCTATGTCAGAACCAACTAATCAGAATACCGGGAGTCAAGGAAACCAGGGTCAGCAAGGAAATGTTGCTGGTGTTAATTATGGTGTTCAAAATACCTACGTCGGAGTAACAACCCAGCAACGCCAGATTGACCGCGACATTTGCCGTAAGATGCTAGAAGGGCAAGTGCAATTAACCAGCAATACCGTTGTCGGACAGGTTTATGGGAACCGCAACTTAATCGATGAGGATTTATTTGTCGATTTAGCCTTAGTGAAACCGAAACGGAGTCAGAACCAAAAACACCCCCAAGAGATTGACCCCGAAAAAGGTTCCGACTTGTTCACCCGGCAGGAAGTCGAAAAACGGTTTGCTTACCGAGAGTTTCTCCAAGAAGTGATTCGTCAACGCACGGAGAAATGTCTTGCCATTATTGGGGAACCGGGGGCGGGGAAAACCACCTTACTCCAGAAATTAGCCTTTTGGTTATTACAAGAAACCGATGATTTAGTGGTTTGGGTATCTTTGGCAGAATTGGGCAGTCAACCCCTGGCAGAGTATTTAGAGCAAAAATGGCTTAAAGAGGCATTGGGGCAGTCCAGAGAGGAAATTAAAGCCGACTGGGAGCAGAAATTTAAAGGGGGTGCAGTCTGGTTACTCTTGGATGGCTTGGATGAGATGAGCCAGACCGACCAACAGGCGTTAAAATTGCGAGGTTGGGTGACAGATGCGCGGATGATTGTCACCTGTCGCTTGAATTTGTGGCAAGCGAACCCCAGCCAGTTACAGGGGTTTCAAACCTATCTCACCCAACCGTTTCAGGATGAACAAATGCAGGAGTTTATCCGACGGTGGTTTCGGGGGTTAGTGGCGGAGGGTGAGGATGTCCAGTTAGCGGAATTCTTGTGGTCAGAGTTGCAAGAGTCGGGGAAGGAACGGATTAAGGATTTATGCCGCAATCCCCTACGGTTAACTTTGTTATGTTCGACTTGGACAGGAAGAAACAGAAAATTGCCCGATACAACAGCTAAGTTGTATGAAAAGTTTGTCAACTATATTTATCATTGGAAGAAACAAGAGTTCCCGGTAAGAAGTGAGGAAAGAAAACAGTTAAATACAGCATTGGGAGAGTTAGCCAAAATATCCCTTGATGGGGAGAGGAGTCGGTTTCGGTTAAGTCATCGGTTGGTCTGTGAATATTTGGGAGAACCCGACGAGAATTCTCTATTAGATACGGCGTTAAAGTTGGGTTGGTTGAATAAGGTGGGAGAGGATGCCGATGAACCGGAAGACCCGGTTTATGGGTTTTATCATGCCACGTTTCAGGAATATTTTGCGGCGTTGGCAGTGCCGAATTGGGATTATTTTCTGCCTCGGAATCATGTAGATTGTCCGGTGAAGGGGAAGCGGTATCGGATTTTTGAACCGCAGTGGAAGCAGGTGATTTTGTTGTGGTTGGGACGTGAGGATATTAAGGCTCAGGAGAAGGAGGGGTTTATTTGGGCGTTGGTTGAGTTTGAGGATGGCTGTGCAGAGTGGAATTTTGAGGAAGTAGGTAGAGGATTTGTTGAGTTTGAGGATGGCTGTGCAGAGTGGAATTTTGAGGAAGTAGATAGAGGATTTTATGAATATCGAGCCTATTTTCTGGCAGCAGCAGGAATTAATGAGTTTAAGGCTTGTTCACTGGCTGCTCAGATTGTTCGGCAGTTAGTGAAGTGGAGGTTTGGTTCTTTTAATATTGAGAAACAGGAGTGGATACGTTTTAATCATCAGATTACAATAAGGGCGATAAAAGCGATATCTGAAACTATTCGACGGCTGGTGATTACAGAACTGCGTGCAATCATTGAGAATGGCTCAGATAAAGATATCCTGATAGATGCCGCAGAGAGTTTAGGGAAAATTGACCCAAGAAATCCCGAGGCGATCGCTGGGTTGCGCCAAATTATCCGCATGACTGATAATGAATCGACTCGTAAGATGGCCGCAAGGAGCTTATGGGAAATCGACCCAGGAAATCCGGAGGCGATCAAATCAGAGATCGAAGTTATCCATATCCACCTGCCTAATTTTGATAGTTCAGATAACTTGGACTTCGGGAAGGCCGAGGATATCCCTGCGCTCCTCAAATTTCTCTGCACGAGTGAGAATGAGCATGAAGATTTATATTATATAGAGGGTATGATACTGGAACACATCCTCAGCACACAGGAACAATATGCATGGGTCGTCTCTGCTTTAAAAAATTGCCTCAGCGATGAAGTTTACCAAAATGGCTTTAGCCGTAGCAGATCCAGGGCATTCTACTCAATCCTTTGGGTGTGTGCCGAAAATCTCCCCTATCCCCAATTTCATCAAGCATGGCATCATCCCCCCATCACCCCCCATCCCGAAGTCACCGAACAAACCCCCCATAGCGGCGAACCATCTTTCGCCTCTCCCCTCACCTGGGAATCCCTGCAACACCTGCCGATTTATTGCCTCAACGCGGACCTCCTCGCCAACGAAACCCGCGAAGGGGAAATCGCCCTCACCCTCAGCGAACTGATTTGGGAAATCACTTGTCCCGAGGAAGACCTCCCGGAACCCGCCACCCCCGCTGAACTGCGCCGCCACCTCAAAAGCCTAAAACGCGGTAACCTCCTCCCCTACGGTGCCATCCTCTTCGGCGGCGAAACATTTTCCACCCCTACGAAACCCATCCCAGAACTCATGGCCTTTTGCCAAAAACTGACCGGGGTCATCGCCGTCGCCTTCCTCACCGACGAACCCCTAGACCCGCCCTTAAAAGGGTTTCCCCCCAATCAATCGAATCTGATATCTGCCATTGAAACCTGGTTAGGGGAGATTTAAGCAGCCATCAAGAAACCCGGTTTCCGAACCCTCACCCCAAGTTCTCAAATTCGCTAAAATATTAGCAAACCCTAGCCTTCAGCTAAAACATGGAAGCAATTGTTAAATTTATTGTTTCTACTCCCCTAGGGTTCACAGTCCGCACCACCGAAAGCTACTGGCAAACCCTATTAACGAACCATGCTTACTCTAGAAATAGCCATCCAAAAAAATCGACAATTGCCCCCTGAACAATGGCAAAAGGTACTTGAATTCATAGAATTCTTAGAATACCAATCTAGCCAACAGCAAAAAGCGCCCAAAACAATAGAACCCCCTGAAGTTTCATTTGCAGAAGCAGCTAAAGAATTTATGGGTTGTCTCGATAGTAACTTAGAGGATTTGTCCCACAATCCTCAACTATCGGCTCTTGAAACCGGGTTAAAGGAGACTTGAGGATTAATTATTGTCAGGTCGAAAGCGTAAACTATTAAGGCTTGTCACCGTTGCAATTGTCTCAAAATCCCTGTCATTATGAATTAAAATGAACTGATGTTCGATCGCCAGTTGAGCAATGCAACAATCAATACTACTTCTAACCGTTAACCCCTGTCGTTGCAAATCGTAATAAATTCGGGCAGCCGCGACCCAAGTATGAGGAGTGGGTTCGATGTAGTCTTGGTCTTGCAGATAAGTTTCTAATAGCCTCCACTCCCGTTCATCTCGGCAACCTTGCAACAGTTCCATCTGAGTGAATCGGCTCAAAAAAATCGGTTGCTCATTAATAATTGCTGACAAAGATTGACGGACGGTATCAGTCCTGTCTCGGAAAATAGCAATCCAAACCGATGTATCAATCAGAAACATTGCGGTTTTCCCGTAAGGCTTTGTAATCGTAATCTGTTGAAAATTGAATCTGCCCGCTTAACTCTAGTAAATTGCGTTTTTTGCGGTTACGAATTAACTCGGCTAAAGCAAAGTTAATCAATTCTTGTTCTGTCTGAATATTGGTTAAGCGCAATGCTTCTTTGACTAATTCTTCGTTCAGTTCGATGGAGGTTTTCATGCTTAATAATTCATTTTTGTTTTTGATTAGGGTGTTCCAACAAATAAATCATCCAAATCCCGATGGTTAAGCACCTAACAAGACTCTTTTAGCCCGCGCAGGCGGGCTTTGTCCGTATAGCCCCAGGCTTCAGCCTGCGGGTTTTTTGAAGGTTTTATTTTTTGGAGTTCCCTTAATTAGAGCATAGCCTTACTCATGTTAACATTTTTTGGCTCAATGCCCTCCGGGAAGCAAAACCCTGACTCGAACTGATTTGGGAAATCACTTGTCCCGAGGAAGCCCCCTGGCACCCCCGCAGAACTGCGATCGCCACCTCAAAACCCTAAAACGCGCCCCACCTCCTCCCCCACGGTGCCATCCTATAAGGTGGCGAAACATTTTCCAACCCTACGAAACCCACCCCAGCACTCATCGCCTTTTGCCAAAAACTGACCGGGGTAATCGCCGTAGTCTTCCTCACCGAGGAACCCCTAGAAGCGCTGTTAAAAGGCTTTCCCCCCAATCAACCTCATCTGATATCTGCCCTTGAAAGCGGGTTAGAGGAGGTTTAAGAATCCCAGTTTTTGAGCGTTTAATACACCTCATCATGGCTGCCAATATCAACAAATACAGCCTTTTCATCTTCGGTAAAATAAAACACTACCCTCTCATCATACTCCACACTAAAACTCCATAAGTCTTTTAACTTACCCGAGAGTTTGTGCGTCTTTAAACTAGGCTCAAATGGGTCAATAATAAACAGTTCTAATTTTTGCCAAAACCTTGCCTCCAAATCTGGACTGCCTTTAATCTTCTTTTTAAACGCCCGTTTGAAGGCAGAACTGAAACTAACTTCCATGATGATTATTCAAGCAATTCTTCTTTCAATCGGTTAATCTGGCTAGAAAACATCAGGTCTCCTTGCTTTTCTTCCTGCTTGGCTACTTGAAAATTTTCATAAATCTGGTCACGAGACTCCTCACGAAGATACTGCTGTAACAACAGGGAAATTTCTCGCTTTTCATCTGTAGAAAGACTCTTGATGACATCAACTACATCACTAAATCTCATCATTAACTAAGCCTCATGATGCTGAACCGCTTTTCATGATATCGCATTTTGCCATAAACTAGCCGACACCCGCCCAAAAGCACCCTTGTTTAGAGGAACTTTAACGAGAATTGCCCTCATCCTCAAGGGAATGGCTATCCCAATTTGGAAACATCATGCCAACAACTCATCAACGGAAATACTAAACCCGGGCAATACTTGCTGAGTTGCGACAACTTCACCGGATCTAAAGCATAACAATTCAGTTTGGGTCTGAATGAAAACGAGATGAGACTCGGGAAAAACCAGCCAAACTTCTAAACAACCGGAGTCTAAATATTCCCGCGCCTTTAGAAAAATATCCTCCGCCAAATCCGTGGGAGAAACGATTTCAGCAATTAGCGGAAAACTCTGGGGTAATGTGGCAAAATCCCCATATTGCTCTAATAATTCTGGCGTAATATAAGCCACATCAGGTCGCCGTCCCTGCTGATTGGTGCGGCAGGGGACCTCAACATACGCTTGTCCCCCTTGACCACTAGATTTTTGGTAGTCTTTCCAGTAGCTTCCTAAGTTCAATTGGATTTTACTATGCTTTAATGTCATCCCGTTTTTCTCCACGAGTTGTCCATCCACCCATTCCATTGCGTCGGGGGGATGGGTGAGAAAGTCTTCCAGAGAGAAATTGTCTTGAATCAGGGTTGCAGTTTCCATAACTCTCTCCTAGAGCAACAGTGCCTAGTCTGAGTATAGCGCAATTTTTAGGGAGGGGAGGAGAATCGCCTCTAATTCTTACCATCCAAATTTGCCAATCAATCCTAATCATTCATCCCTGAATTGCTAAGTGTTATCTGGAAATTCCACATCTTCATAAAGCATAGAAATCGGAAAACAAAAGTCAACAGCGGTCAGGTTGATTTCTATTTCTGCTGGTTCACTATTCAGTTCGTCCAATGAGTAAGACGTGAGTTCCCATTTTCCCCGTTCATTGAGACAGTAGTAATCAACACTGATTTTTTCAGCACTAATCAGGACATATTCTTTTAAGGTGGGGATACGGCGATAATGTTTAAATTTATCCCCTCTGTCAAAGGCTTCCGTACCTGGAGAAAGAACTTCTACTAACAGGCAAGGAGAGTAAACAAGTTTTCGAGCATTTAGGTCCTGGGAATCGCAAGTTACCATCACATCAGGATAGTGGAAGGGACCGTTTTTAGAAATTCCGAGTTTAGCATCTGCCATAAAAACTTTATAGCCTTTACCTCGGAGGTGATTTTTCAAGGCAGAGGCTAAGTTAAGGGCGATCGCATTGTGACCCAGAGTTCCCTCGGTCATCGCCAACACTTCGCCGTTGACGTATTCGTATTTAATCGGCTGTTGTTCTTCCCAGTCCAAATACTCTTGGGGAGTCATGCAGTTCGGGCATCAGCGCTACTTTCCACAATCACTATAAATTCAATCATTGAGTTCTCCTGCCAAAACCCAATCTTCCCCCTCCGCATCCCAAAATTCACCTGTGGTTAAATTGTGTTTAGCCCATTCCACATCTGGATGTTCATCCAAGCGCTTACATGAAGTAAAGCCCGAGTGAGAATTGCTTAATACATGGACTTGAGAGGGGGTTAATTCATCGACGATATAGGGGGAATGGGTGGAAAAAATGATTTGTAAATTAGGATTTTCTGCAAGAATCTCTTGAAAAACCGCGATTAATTCCCGTTGGGCTTTAGGATGCAGTCCTTGTTCAATATCATCCAGTAAGACTAAGTTGGGTTGTTGGGGAGTCATCAAAACGGTTAATAATCCGAGGGCCAGCATTGTTCCTTCGCTAATGGCATGGGCTGGAATGCGATCGCCGGTATTCATGTCTAACACCACCTCTTGTCCCGCCATTTCCTGGCTTTCTTCGTAGGAAATCGCTTTTCCATCCACTTCGATGAGGCGTTGACGATTGACTTTGACTTTAGCGCGTCTGACTCCAACTTTCTTAACCCCAGGAACAACCCGTTGCAAGAGTTCCTGCAAGGATTGAAAGCGATCGGGTGCTTCGTCCCGAAGATAGTCCAAAGTCGGTGCTAACCCGGTCCCATCAAACTCAACTCGCGGTGTTAAGGCTTCACTGTACCCCGGTTCAGCCAGGTTCGTCGCCACTAGCTTCAAATGAACCGCATATCTCAAGGCTTGGGGTATTGGTTCAGAAGCCTCATTCAAAGAGTTTGACCATGACTCTATACTCTGTTTCTCATGATTATCCACTTTCCATGAGGCAGTTGGGTACCACGAATTATTATTTCTTTTCTCAAATTTGTATGATACTTCCCAATTTTTTCGAGTGTAGTATCCCCAGAAACCACTGGCACTAACAGCCATCCGAGTTTGCCCCATCGTGGTCAGAAATTCAGGATTTCTTTGATAAGTAAAAATGTTTTTAAAGGGTGAACCTGCCAGTCTGCTCAGATAATGTAATGCCTCCAAAACGGAGGTTTTACCGGAACTATTTTGCCCCACTAGAGCATGGAGACGCGAATTATCTAAGCTCAGTTGCGTATGTCGATGACTTTTGAAGTTATAAAGTTCTATTTTTTCCAGCATTATCTTGTGGGTCTCCTCATCTAACCAATTTATCAAACCGCAGGTAATTTGGCGAAGTAATCTTTAGCATCTTTTCTGGGGAGTCATGAATAGCTTGCTACTTTGACTGGGTGCGAGTGGGCTTTTTAGAAATACTGATGTCCCGGATACTAACGAAGCGATACTCATAATTGCTTAGAAAATCGGGTTGATTCCAAAACTTTCGACCAATTTCTCGGCAGTAAGCGACGAAGCACTCTGCTCCTTTAAGGGAACTCCAAAAAATAAAACCTTCAAAAAACCCGCACCCTGAAGGGTGGGGCTACACGGACAAAGCCCGCCTGCGCGGGCTAAAAGAGCCTTGTTAGGTGCGATCGCATCAAAGCAAGGATGATTTATTTGTTGGA
>NZ_JAMXOT010000297.1 GCF_024220515.1 Oscillatoria sp. HE19RPO | reverse complement strand
ACTTCTATTTAGTCAGCATAGCACCTATTAAAAAAACCCTCTTAATGGTTTAAGAGGGTTTTTGTCTTCTTTACAGGGTTATGGTTTCGGGTGCAAAATTCTCATCAGTTCGTTGAATAATAACTCTACTCCCTTGGCAGCAGTTTGACTGACAATCAGTTTTCCGAATCTTTTTCTCGCCTCACCCTTTTTTACCGGGGATGTTTTCTCGCCATCGGTTCCCAATAGCGCGGGGAGATCAAGAGTAAGGTTTAGACTTTGCTCTAGTTGAATGACGATTGCAGGGGAGAGTAAGGGTCCCAATTGAGTCTTGAGAGTTGCGATCGCATCATGTTTCTGCTTTTCCAATAACCGGGAATGGTAGATCTCAGGGTTATCGTTATATTGCCGGGTCCTGGAATCATAGAACTCACCGAGTTGTTTCGCAATTGCGGTATCGGGACGGTTTCTTGTTGGTGCGATCGCAGTCACGATCCACAAGTACAACATTTGCCGCGATATTTTGGATCCACTTTTCCGGATCCTTTCCTTATCACCGGATGAGTCTTCAATCCCTCCGTAGCCTAACCGTTGTTTAAAACGAGCTCGCCACGTCCGATAATTCCCAGAATGCAGGAACCGCTCGATCGGGTAAATCTGAGAAATTACCCACGATTTAGTTCTCAACCCCATCCCGAGGGAATCCATAACTTGATTGTAGGCATTGAACTCTGGGAGTCTTAAAAGCGCGCCTAGTTCAGTCTCGATCGCGATTTCCCAGTCAGTTAGCTGGCAAAGTTGATTCGCTAGATTGCGAGAATATTCCGAGATCTCAACTCCATAGGTAGGGGCAATCGAGATCTGGTAGAGTTTCTCGTAATACCCCTGATCCTTCTTGACGTTCCGTTTCCTTCCCGCTATGAAACACCATAAGGGAATTTGTCCGTCGGGCCCTCGTTGAGAGTTCTTAAGTGCTGCCTCTGGGAACTCGCGAGCTAATTGCTGCCGTAATCGGTTGACAACCGGACTCTGGATCCGATTCAAGTTTTGCAGTTGCAGACAACACTCCCGCATCGGGATAATAAAGCTTTCATGCTCATAACCCAAAAATGCCTCTGGATAGTTCCAATTCGTGAGGGCATAAGCTGCAAGTGCAAGCGCGTCAGCCGCATCGTTTTTATCGGGCAACTTTTTCGATTTGCGAAAGGATGCAACCTCGCTATGACCTACCCACAAAATTTTAATCCCGTGACTTTTGAGGATATGTGCCCAAATCCAGGAATAATGTACTCCAGTCGGCTCAAGTACCACACAGTCAGGGTTTAGGGCGAGTAATTCTTTAATCCCATCGCGGTTAGAATATAACCGAGGGAATGATTCCTTGTTTTCCTTAAAGTACAGTTTGAGGTTGTAAGGTGCTTCTGTCAGGGGACACGCCACCACGTTATCTTTACTGACATCCAAGCCAATAACGACTGATTTTGATTCCATAAGTTTTCAAGGTTGTTTCTGGGAGTATTTGCACAAATCTCCCCCTCTGTTTTAGAGCCACGAATCTCCCGAACGGTTGCAATTCTATTTCAAGCTTCTAAAGGGGAACACCGCTATGGTGGCAGTAACCTAGCCCACGAAGTAAGAAAACCTTTAAGGTCTATTTCTATGTCAAAGCCCTGAGTTACTGCCTAGCGGCACCGGGTCAATGACCCGGGCGGTTCAATTGCGCTATCTCCCCGCGATCCTCCCTTTGGGGGAAGATTTCGATCCATAGATAGCAGTGGATCAGGCGATCGCCATCAGTGCGATCGCCCCTGGGAAAACCCAGTCATCAGGCGGAAATTAAGGCACGAGTATCTGAGAGATCATTGGTTTCATCGTTTCGAGGCACTCAATAAGGTGCTGGACCAAGGCGATAGCTTGATCACCCTCAAAAGT
>NZ_JAMXOT010000296.1 GCF_024220515.1 Oscillatoria sp. HE19RPO | reverse complement strand
AGTCATACAGGGCTTGTATTCTAAGCTAACCAGTGTTTCCATTATGCAGCCAAAAGAGCGAATTTACCTTCCCTCGAAAGTCTAAGGCCCGCATTCAGCCGTGAGGCGGCGTTTGAATGGTTCGTGATTATGGTCTGGGGGATTTTGTTATGCAACCGGACCCCCGCCATCACGAGTTATCTGAATGCAGTGGGACTGAGTGATTACTACTATGGACACGCTCTGCATTGGTTTCACGCTACCAGTTGGAGCGCTAAAACATTATCAGACAGATGGCATCAATGGTTGATTTCTCATGAAAATGTTAAACGGTTAAAGGGTCAACCCATTTATGTTGGGGATTGCATTAAAGTGCCCAAAGAAGGTAGAAAAATGCCCTTAGTTTAAAAATTACATCAAGAATCAAGTAATGTGACTAAACCGAAATGGATTCGGGGTCATTATTTTGGATCTATTAGTCTTTTATTACAATCCGGGTATGCTCTAATTACTGTCCCGCTTAAGTTCGTTCGTTCAAGATGAACTTCAAACACCGGAGGTAACTTCACCCACTTTAATTAATAAAATATCTGGCTTATTTAGGGCTTAAATGAAAGCCGAAAATTACGTCATTAAAGAATGTCATTTTGCTTCAAAAACATTAATTAATCAGTTTCGGTTCGATTCAATTCATTTAATTACTCGGGTCAAGATTAATACGGTTGTTAAGCATCCGTTACCACCATCCCCGTGAAAAAAGGTCCCGGCAGACCTCGCACTTGGGGACGATCGCTGGAATTACGCACGTTATTTAATGACCCAAATTCTTTAAAGACTGAATCGTTATCCCTTTATGGAAAGAAACAGAAAGTCAGTTATCGTACAATAGATTTACATTGGGACTCTCCCGAAAATTTAGTCCGTTTTGTGTTGGTATTGTGGCCCGGAGGAAAACCAAGCATTCTACTTTTTTCAACAGACCTGGATTGATCGGGAGTAGAAATCATAACGGCTTATAGTTGGCGGTTTAAAATTGAAGTGACTTTTCGGACCTTAATCGAGCTTTTATCAGGGTTTAACTATCGGTTCTGGATGAATAACATGGCTCCATCTTCCCGAAAACCTAAAAATATGAATATCCAAGACTACTCTGATAAAGACTGGGTGAATATCCAAGATAAAATAGCAGCATTTGAACGATTTGTCAATCTAAATGCTTTAGTTTTAGGGATTTTGCAAATTCTGAGTTTATCTATGCCCTCGACAATTTGGCAAAGTTTTTCGGGCTGGTTCAGAACCCTACCTAGCAGTGGTTATCCGAGTGAGCAAATTGTTCGGCTTACTCTACAACAATCTGCACCTTCTATTTTAGCGGAAAGTCCACCCAGCTTACTTTTGACAAAATTCCTTCAGGCCAAAGAGTCATTCAGGCATCAAGCCATACACAGACGAACTGGATAGTTTAAGGCCCCTAATTAATTATCTCACAGAACTTTTCACGGTCCAGTGAGGAGTTGAGTATCAAAATTTATGGCGGTACGGTGCAAATTTTTATCCGAGAGGAAGGGTTGAGTGAACCCATCCCGGCGAGTCGTCTTTCCGATGGCATCCTGTGGTTTTTATTTTTAATGGCATTACTCCTTGACCCTACACCGGGACTTGTTTTATGTATTGAAGAACCAGAAATTGGCTTACATCCAGATATTTTACCCCTGATTGCGGAGATGTTGGTGGAGGCATCGGCGCGAACTCAATTGATTGTCACCACTCATTCCGATGCTTTAATTTCGGCACTTCCTCCGGAGTCTGTTCTCGTTTGCGATCGCTGCGATCGCGGCAGCGAGTTACGTCGTTTGGATCCAGACCGACTGAAAAAGTGGCTGGACAATTACACCCTGGGAGATTTATGGCGAATGGGTGAACTTGGAGGCAATCGATGGTAACAGAAATTAGACTTTATATTGAAGGCGGGGAAAATACTAAAAATACCAAAGCATTGCTCAGAAATGGATTTAGCCAGTTCTTCCAAGGTTTTATCAAAAAAGCACGCGATCGCCACAAATGCCAGACTCTTATCGAGGAAATTGATAAACTTATATAGAGATTACCCGGTTGATTTATTTCAAGTTGTTTGAAAGATATTTTGCACCATTGTTTTATTAGAATTCGCCGCCACTTGATCCAGTTTTTCTATTTCCTCCGCATCCAAACTCCAACCTAGCGCACCGAGATTTTGTTGCGCCTGTTCCACAGTTTTTGCCCCGGGAATGGGAATCATCCCTTTGCAGATACACCAATTGATAGCAACCTGGGACATGGTTTTATTGCGGTCCGAGGCAATTGCTCTCAAACAGTCTAACAAAGGCTGAATTTTGGGCAAAATATTCCGAAACAGGAATCCGCGAATCCCTGGAGGGAAGGGACCGTTTTTTGAGTATTTTCCCGTTAATAATCCCAAAGCGAGGGGACTGTAGGCAATCAGTTGAATGCCCAGGCGATCGCAGACTTCTTTGAGTCCCAAGGTAGTCACGGGATAGGTAGACAACAGAGAGTATTGAACTTGCAGGGTAGCAATGGGAACTCCGCGATCGCTAAACTTTTGATAAATGCGTTCCAGGCGTTTGGGACCGTAATTGGACAAACCGACTCCTTTCACCAACCCGCGATCGTATAAATCCGCCAATCCATCCAACAACGACCATTCCTGCCACGGCGCATAATTTGCCGTAGACCAATGCATCTGCACCAAATCCAGCCGTCCCAACCGCTGCGCCGACGCGGATCCCGCAGACACCATCGATCGCCGCGTCAACCGCCAAGGATAAGGCGCTAACTTGGTCGCTATACAAATGTTATCCGCATTCGGACCCTGATACTCCTGAGCAAAGCGCCCCAACAGCGTCTCACTCCGTCCATTCAGTTTGCCAGTCCCATAGGAATCCCCCGTATCGAATAACGTCACGCCATTTTCGACACAAAGATTAAACACCGCTTGTAATTCCGCATCCATACTGGGTTCATATCCCCATAAGAGCCGGTTACCCCAAGCCCAAGTACCGCAGCCCATAAGTGGAAGAGACAGATTGGTTGCCATAGTCACAGGAGGTCAATGAGTTGAATCGGGTCTATCTTACAATAGGGCGCGCCACGGCAATACAGTTTTTTGTCATTGGTCGTTGGTCATTGGTCGTTGGTCATTTGTCATTGGTCATTTTGGGTACTGGGGTGATGATGACTTTGGGATAGTTGCGATCGCTCTGAGGTTGGGAACGGGCGATTCGCTTTCCCATTGCACTCGAATGATAGGAGGGAATTCTTTCATGGCAACTGCGATCGCCAGCTTGCTCAGAATTTACTTTGTTTAAGCAAGATTCCCGTTTTTCAAGGGATTAACTCAAATTGGACCTCTTGATTTTCAGCATTTACCGTTGAGGGATATGGACGATATCTTTTAATGTTATCACTGTGATTACCTTCACGTAATCTGTGCCAAGAAAGAATCAAATCATTCTGTGATTTATCCGAATTTAAGTTAAAACCTACCAGAACCTCGGCTTTATCATCTTCATAACATTCTGTAGGATTTTTTGCTCCGAGTTTTGCAAAGAAATCATTTTGTAGTGTTTTCCATAGATGTTTAATTTGAATGATTTCACAAACAGACTCTCCGTCATGACTAACAATCAGCAATTCATAAGATTCTCCAATTTGCAACATTTTTGACCATTCATTTATAGTCATTCGGATATTAGGTCGATTAAATGAAATTGCTTTCACTTCAGCTTTAATCGTAGGTTTACCATTACCTTCGCAAAGAAAATCAAATCCTTCCAGAGCGGGCTGTTCATTAATGCTTTTATAGCCGCAGAATTGATAAAATAATCTAGCCCATTTTTCCCCGAATTTACCCCAATGTACTGAATTTTCGCTTTTTCCAGTATCAGTGCCGGTTCCATGTGTGCCATTTATTTTCGGCCCGGGTTCTGAAAATTGACGTCCTTGTCGTTCACTCTCAATTTCTACCATTAAGCCAATAATTCTTAAGATATTCTCGTCATTTCTTATCCATGAACCGGCACTGTTTTCGTCAATTCGTATTGCTAATTGCTCTCGTCTTTCTCCAGACAAAAGATAATGACGGACTGCCTGACGTTTTTCTGAAGTCTCTGCCTGTAATGCCCATTCTGTAAGTTGTTCAATAGAAATACTTTCTCTACGCGAACGACAAGCCATGAAAAAATCTAAACCAGTATCTTGATAGTCAAGATGCAAAATCCGATTATCTGGTGCAAACCCAACCAGTAAACCCTCTTCATCCTGATGATATCCAGCGCAGAGCAACTGCTCAACAGGTACATAAGTCTCTGTCTTAGACATAAACTTAACTTCTTGCAAGAAGCGTTGCAGTTCGTGCTTTTCTAAAGATCCACTTAAACTCTCTAAGAAGTATTTTGAAATCAATGTTCCAACTTGCTTGGCTTGCGAGGCTGTCACCTTGGGTTCAGATCCAATTTCTGCTTTTAATACATCAAGCAAGCGCAGTTCGCTCACCGAATAATGCTGCGAATTAAAAGTTTCTCCTAAGAGTTTTTTGGCGTTTTCCCATTGACTCTGGGCAATAATCTGAGTCTTATAGCGCTCTTGAAAACGTGACCAAGTGGCTATTTTTAAGAAACACTCCTGTTCTAAAAGTTTCCCCGTGACTCGATAACGAATCTCATTGATAAGGAGCAGTTGGCGATAGTTACCATACAACCCACTCGGTAAAGCTTTACAATGAATGATCAGATATCCCATCCCGCGATCGCCCGCCAAGATGCGACAGATAATTTCACGCCCATCACTGGGATTTATATTCTGCCAAGCAATTGCCAACTCTTTCCACAGAAAGTTCCAAAACTCATATTCGTCAATAGTTTTGAACCCCAATATCTCTGCAATTGTTTGCCAGTTTTCCTGACTCGCACGGGAAAGAGAACAAAGAACCTCTCCCAGAGCTTTTCCTATTTTATCTGCTAACTCGCGATTATGAACAGATGACTTCACCAAACTTTCTCGCCCTGTTGTAATGTCAAATTTGGCATTCAAAGCAAAACCTAGAGAGAGCATTTCTTGTGTAGGGGCTGTCACCCAAAATGTCGGTACAGTCTTGGGCAATGAACCCATGAGACGACCATTTTTTTCGGTAAAGCCTAAAAGTAAAGCCGCTTCTGAATCTCCCTCAGTTCTCAGGCAGAGCAAGGTTGATTCTTTCCCATTGCTATCTACAGTGATGTGATGCTTGCCAACTTCAACTCCGCGAACGCCTGGGATAGGTGTTGGAGACCAGGACAGGTTAATATCTGGATAACTAACATTAACATTCCGATTCACCAATCTACATTTTTTAATAATCCTCGAAAATACGATGAGGATGCTGGCAAGTTCTTGAAACTCCTGAATAACACTTTGAGCCAAAAAATTGGCTTCAAGTTCTAGTTCAACGACAGTTGCATCAGGCAAATTGATATATTTTTGTAATTCTTTATTCAACCTGTTAGCGTTTTCTGGATTGAGACGTGATGGGATTAGTCCGCCCTCTACCGTAAACCCTAAATTTTTGCTCATAACGTGAGGTCGCTTACAGATGAGATATATGCTCTTAAACCCCAATCCAAACTTACCTGTTACACTTTCTCCTTTCTCGGAAATATTGAAAGTCAGCATATTCACCAAGTCGCGATCAAAACCCCGATCACGATACTGTTTTTCTGGAACATCAGGATGTTGAAAGCAACCAATTGGTCTACCTGCATGAATAAATAAGAGTTTGTGATCGCCAGGTAATAGCACAATTATAAATTCCTTTCTATCTTCGTCTATTTGTAAGGACGGGGATATTTGCATCCATTCAGTTGCTGCATCATCGGCATTTTGAAATAATTCAAAAGGAATGCTCTGCGGACGGTAGCCGTGCATTCCGATGTTGGCTCGCACTGCTTGCCAAAATTCATTTCGGATGTTTTCACTTTCGGCAGACTCGTCTTCCAGCAATCGAGACAAGTTCAGAATTAAATCCTCAATTTTATGCTCTAAATGTTCTACAGATTTTTTTTGCTGTTTCAGTTCTGCTTTCTGGTATTGCAAATTATCCCACTGGGTTAAAAGGTCTTTGATCTCAGGAATTCGATTATGTACTTTTAACATCCTCATAATGTAGGGCGCACCTTCTAGCAAAAAGTTCTTTGCTACCTGAATATCGAGTTGATCGGAGTCTCGTAAATCTTTCCAAGTGGCATCTAAATCTACATCTTTAACCTGATAAAGTTCCAGTAATATTGTTCTAATAGACCTTTTTATCAGTAACGATAAGTCTATTTTTCCAAATCTTTCAGGGTCAATGGGCAGTAGTTCTATAGCTAGATTATTGGGTTGCAGTTCACTGACAAAAAGGTGTTGAGGATTTTCAGACTGAAGGAGGTCAGCACTAAAAGACTTTCCTGATACTGATGGTACTATGCTGGTACGATCGCTGACTTGTCCTACATGAATATGAAATTCACGGTTTGCTATAGGATGCACCTGTTCTCCTAGCAATCGCTGACGCATTGCATCCACATCACGCCGACCTAAATAATACTCAGCCAACTTTTTTACATTGGGATCGTTGCCCATCAGTAACGTTATAAATGCACCAATCAATTCTTGCGGGCAATATGGCTCCCAAAGACGAAAGTATGCTTGTAAAATACTAAAATTACTGGTTTCACCTGACAAGTCTTGCGATATCGTAACCGTATCACTCTCTTGTGATAAAGAGTCTAAATATTGCTTTATAATGCTGGTTTGCAGAGGATCTAACAAGCAATTAGACTCAAGATTATCTCTTTTACCCCATGTCAGTTTGTCAGGCTTTTCCCATTTATTCTTTTGGTTCAGAAGACCAATATTTGGCAATATTTTTTCCTGGAACTTAGGATATTTAACAGCCAAGTCTAGGTAAATGTCAAACACATCTACGGTCAATTCATCGGGTGTAGAGTTAGAACTGGAGAGTCTTTGAAGAAGCAAACAAAGCTTATCTTCATCTATCTTGCCTAACAGGTTTGGCAAGAGCGATAGCTCAAATTTTCCTTTAGAGAGTTTGCGAGCAAAGTTCCATGCTGGCAGAAAGCTGACATCAATTTTTTTGAAGATATCCCAGCATTGATCTATGGGAAATTTTTGAAATTCACCCAATTGATATTCTGGTGCATTTCCCAACAATTGTCCAACTTGGTGCAACGCTGCATCCTGAGTGATAAACAATTGCTGCGTTAACCACTGCCAACAACTGCTGTTACGAATAATTGGAGAAAGTTGAGAAGATGTAATATAGTCAGAATCAACGGTGAGCAATAATCCCTCAATATCTTGTTCTACAGCTTGATAATGCAGAATATTTTCAGGAAACACTGCATTTCCTTTTTCATTGAGTAACCAAGGTTTTGTTTTTAGTTGATTTAGACTATCGTTGAGGTGGTGCTGATTTTGGCGACTCTCCAATAAACCACTCAAAGCATCAATAATAATCTGACACTGTTGATGAGGTTCTTGTTGTTCTAGCAGAAAATTAATAATTTCATGTTCCCTCCATTTTGAAAAAAAGGTTTTCAAAACTTTAATGCTGGGATGTCCTGTAATTCTTTTAGGAAGTTGTAATCGTTCTGTATATTCTCCACCGCTTAACTCAACTAAGGTCGGTAAATACTTTTGAAGTTGACTCGAAACAATCTCTAGAATTTGGCTAGGTCTGATTGTGCCTGAGTCTACAGGTATCCAGCTTTCTGTTTCCAACGATGTTTTTAAGTGCTCAGGAATTTTATCCATTGCAACTAAGCAATCTAAAATAACAATGTAGAACTTCTGCCAGTATTCAAGAGATTGATTGGGAACTAAAATCTTCTGGATGACTTGCTCAGGATGCCAATAAGTAAATAATTTTCTGGCTGAGGAATATCCCGGGCTTGTCCGAACTTTATTTGGGAGTATTTTTTCAGGATGCTTATTTTCATCCAACTGAGCAATTTTCTCTTGATGCTCTTCTAAACTTTGAGAAAATCTCAGGATATTTGCAGGACAAATTCCTTGGCCATCTAATTTATTAGGTAGCCAACTGGTCATTTTTAAACTGGTTTTTAGTTCTGCTTCATCTTCCGTTGATATTTGAGTTAGTGCCTCCAGAACTAGCTCGCAATATGTATGAGGATCAGGGAGATTGAGAATTGTTGTGATCGCCTCATGAGCAGTCCACAGAGGTATCCAGTTTTGTTGAATTTCTCGATTTTGCTTAATGAGGACGATGTACTCTTTTAAGCGATGATTTAAAGGAAAATGTGGATTTTGCAAAAACACTCGATTGGGCTGAATTGATTCCAGTCTTCCATCGGTCGTTTCGTGAAGTTGCAATGACTTCCACAAATCTTCATTCGTTGGGTTTTGGCTGAGATAACCGAGTAGCTGGCATCGTTCAGAGGATTTTAATAAACTTCCATCAACACATTCTGCCCCTAATTCTCGAATCAAATCCACAACTTTATCGGATTCAAGGAGATTAATTCCAAGTGTTTGACGCTTTGCTGAAGGAATATGCTCTACTAATGCAGAATCAAGCAAACGCCACCCCTCGCCTTTTTTATTGAGAACCTGCTGTCCTACTTTTTGCCAAAGTGTACTCTCTTGTGCCGTGACATATAAAGTAGTTTTGTCATCTTCATACTTGTCTTTTTGACCATGTAGAAAATATCGTAATTGTTTAGACATGATTGATGAGTTCCTTTAAAAGATTAGTTCGTTGATCGGCTTGAGCTAAATCGGGTTGTGTTGCCAGGAGTTGCAGGCAGCTATTGACATCGCATTCCGGTATATTTCTTAGTGATGAAGTTTTACCGAAAATCCCAGCCAACTTTGTGTCAATAAAGATTAAATCGGTGTTCGGCAGCGATTTTTTTAAGCCGGTAGAGATATTGCTTGTCCATACTCCTTTAAATAAACAATTTTTTTTGTGGTAATCTTGAAATTTTTTGTAACTGTATAAGTAGGGTTTTTCCTCCTTATAGTTGTACCCAATAAATAAAGACTCATTTTCAAGTTTATCGAGAACTTGTTCAACGTATTTACTCGATGACAAAAGTTGAGAAATAATTTCACAAGGTACTTTATAGTTAGAGGGTTTGCTTTTGAGGAAATCGTCCAGACAGGTTAGGAGAGAGATTAATTCTTCTGGAGTTAAAACAGATTGACTACTTGGCAAAACTTCAAAAGTTTCATAAACCAGAAACAGATTTATTTCTAGTTGATAAAGTTTATTTAAAACTGCCTTAAAAGCCGTACTATCTTGAGTTTTTTTAAGCTTGAATCGTTGATGAGGAATAATTTTTGAGATAAGTTGCTGAATGAAAGGTTTTATAGATTCTCCTTGTAAATGTGATAGGTCACTTTGTCTAAATCCTTGACGAAGCAAATTGATTAAACTGGCCTGAACCTCCGGTTGCTTAATTATATTGTCCTGAAGCCTCAAGAATTCGTTTAAGTAGCGAAGGTCATCATAATTTGAAAATATTAACCCCGGGTTAAGAGAATCGAGTACAGAGCAGATTTCCTGCTTTTCCCATCTTCCCTTTTTATCTAGAGATAAAAGATTGGGTTCGCTTTCAATAATAAAACAATTATTTTGAGCGAGGTCTTGCAATGCAGGAAATACTTCCCACTTTGGAGGAATACCAGGAAGCGATCGCAAATTTGCATTCACTGAAATCATTTCCCAACCGTTATTTGATGGCTGAGTCCGGAATACCCACTGATGTTCAGCACAAATATTTTGCCTATAAACTTCACTTGCGAACAATCTCGATTTCAAAATTGCGCTGCAAAGATGTGATATTTCTACATCCGTTAAGCTATGTTTTTGATAAAATTGATTGATGGAAGGCAATACAAGGCGTAAAGTCCCTTCAGTTGCTAGTAAATAATTCCACTGAGCAATCATTTCATCTTCATTTTCAGGAGTTTTCGGTCGAAATGAATCCCTCCTAATATTCCGAAGTCCTTCTATATATTTTCTGCCGGAATCAAGAAAGAAATAACCATGAAGAAAAATTGTGTAATCTTTATTTCCATCACAGTCTATCTCCTCATGAGCTTCTTGTTCTGATTCTTCTTGTCGTGAATGCTTCTCCTCACTAGCTAAGGGAAGAAAAACAGTCCACTGTAAATTTAACTTGGGTTTTGATTTATTGCCTAAAGATTGCTGAGTCAAAACGACAGCACAATGGGGAATTGATTTATCAGGAACAATTTCATCTTCTCCATTATCTTCATTGATAGAAGCTCTTTTACTCCAAAAAGGAGACTGTTGTAAATAAATCCAAAAATTTTGATAAGGATTTTCTGAATTTTTTAATAGTGATCCAAATTTATTAGCAGATAAAATTCTTTCTTGTCCCGCAAATTTAATCCCTGATTCATTTGAACTTAGATGAATTTTACCCTGTAGCTCATGTTCATCAGGATCTATACGTTCACTTGTGGCATTCGGATAAATACAGCGGGATAAGAAATTTTGCTCGTCCGAACACAAGGAGACAGAAAAATTTTGTTCCAGATTACCTTGATTACTTTCTATAAAAAATCTGATATTGTTGAGATGACGCAACATCGGTAATAGTTGACCGATTCGCACTTCCATATCTTCTGGAAGACTTTCTTTGACTGATCGAATACTATCATAGTAATTAGCTAAAATACACCGTTGATCTATCATCTCCTGACGTAGGGGAACCCACAATAAAAAGAAGGATGAACTGTTATTGCGGGAATTAACTAAATTATGGGTGAATAAATATCTTTCTAATGCTTCCCTATCTTGATTAGACAGTTCGACCCATTCTGGTCGTTTAGTATCTTTGCCATCAGGAGTTGCCCAAGGGTTAATAAATTCTCCACATCCGTCTGGTATAGACTCAGAACGAGCAATATAAAAAAATGCTTCACAGAAGTGGAAAATACTCTTTTGACCCAAGCCAAATTTTCCTATTTTACCTCTATCTTTAGCATTAGAATCTATTCCAAAATAAGTAATTGATTCTTGATCTGATTTGGTAAATGTCCCATTATTGAGGAAAAATAAAGCAGGAGTTTTTAGTAACGGATGCTTAACCGACTCACCTAAGCCTTGAGCTATACCAAAATCTAAGGTCGTTGCTTGACCATCGTTAGCATTCTGAATAATTTCTTTAATAATGGGAAAGCCTTGTTTGTATCTTTCCTTCAGAAGGTTTTTAATTGTATTTACTTTTTGTCCCGGTGTATCTTTAAAACCTGCCATAAGAATTAATTAACCTTTTAACGAGTGTTTAAGAGATTTGACCCAATGGATCCACAATAATAGCTATGGGTGAGTAGGGGCGTTCGGGAACATTGATCGCTTTTTATCGTCAATAATAAGTTTTACTCATTACCAATTAAAGCGTTTCTAATGTTTCCTGGCATCAGTATTTTTACTGATTTTTGTTGACAGATGAGGGATCCATATTGGCTCCCCGGGGATGGCAATGCCCGATCGCGCACCAATCCGTAGCTTGACAATCAGCAGAACTCCTAAAATAGATGGTTACACTTACTTATCGTCGTAACGGACAACTTTTACGCAAATTGGGAAAAAAAGTTTTTGGTCATTGTTCACTGGTCCCTGGTCCCTGGTCATTGCCCCCTATTATTCTGCTGGAATTTTGACTTTGGATTAAGGTGCGATCGCCCCTGGAAGCCCGAAGAAAAGAAACCGGGTTTCTCTGGTGGATATTATCGCCCCTGAAAGCGCCAAGAAAGTCGATTGAAATAATAGCGTTGTCGTCCCACCAATACAAGAAACCAGGTTTCTACCATAATCTTTGCCACACACCCGAGACTTTAGAAAGTTTCCCCGGTTTCAATAGCCCCATCTCAACTCTCCAATTGACGACAAAACAAACTAGCCTCTATTTTAATTTCTCTCATGTCTTTTTCCCAGCGTTTTAATTCATTTTCTCGGTCTTCTTGTTTGCGTGGTGAAGGTTCTGGCAGTCCGGTTTCGCGGTTGTATTGGCTATAGTTTTTATGCAATCCTTTAAAATATTGAGTTCCTTCATTCGGATATATATTTCGGTTTCTGAGTAATTTTTCACAAGAGGCTTGCCACAAATATTTGTGGTCGTGGATTTCTCCGCCGAGGTAGCGCAGCCGTTTTAAAGACAGGGTGGGAGATTGAAAAAGCTTAGTTTTAATATCGGGATAATCTTGAGCATTGAAGATGCGAGTTTCACTCCCTGTACCTCGGAAGAATTCCACAATGCAGCAATGTCCAAAGTCAAAGATGCAAACTTCGGTGGGGTCGCTGCCATCTTCCTGGAGAATACTGATATCTTGATGCTCAAATTCACTGCCGATCGCCTCTTGGGTTGCCTTTTGGGAGGACTGGGGTAACAAAATCCGAAGTCGTTCAAAGCGATCGCTATAATTAGACCAGAATTCCCTCCGACGTTCTAGCTGGTTTCGTTCCCAACCCGGCAGATCCAGTTTATCTAATAATATCTGGACTAATTTCACGAAATAACCATAACTTAGCGCCCCAATCCAATCTTGTAACGCAGTTTTTGCCCGTTGGGATAATTCACTCCAGCGAGTACGAGTACCGTCACTCGCGATGCCATAGTGTTGCTGTACCCAATTGACTAGAATCGGAAACTGACCGGCAATTTCTGTGGAAACCTTTGTCAGTAGATGCTGTACCCCCTGAATTTGCGGTTCCCTTCCCATGTCTTCGAGGCACTTGATTATCAAGTTTGCCTCCTTGAGATTGCGACTGGGCCCGGTATTAATAAAATATTTAATAATCTCGATAAATATCCCGTGTTTTGAACCTAGAGACTTAGGTAAGCGGGCTTTTTCTAAGAGTTTTTTGGGGGTGATTGAATTTTGGAAGCTCCAGGAGGCAATTTGTCGATTGCCTTGATTGTCTACCAGTGCTAAGAGAATGTCTACGGGTAAGAGGTCGGTCTTTTTAAACTCTGAAGCAAAATTAGGGAAGCAATGCACTAAAGACACAGGCAACACAGGCCGATCGCTGATTTTACTCTGTTCTACCTTTTCGCGATCGCTCTCAACTTCCGAATTTTCCGATGACTCCAGATTTTTCAGGACTGGCCGTTTTTTAGTCCTTCTCTGATTCTGATTACCCTGGCTATAATAAATCGCCAATCGCCAAAATAATCGGTCTTTAATCTTCTCGTCAGACAGAGCAAATTTCCAAATCGCTGCCGATGTGGATTTAGCCCGATCGCTGCCTTGCTGCTCATCCCAAGTTTCTTTGGCATAAAACAAGTAAACCCACTCCAAAATGGTCACCTGTTCGCCGGTTCCATTCTCAATATCCGCTAAAATATCATCGAGACTGCGCGGCATTCTTCCCTGACCTATCGGTATATTCGGCGGTAACTGAGGTGGTGCGATCGGGCCACTTTTATCGGTTCCGTTTGCCAGATTAATTAACTCTTGCGCTTTCGGTTGGGGAAGGGGTGGCAATTCTAAAGGGCGAAAGTTAAAATTCATGGTTGAGTCTCCGTTGAGGATGAGGGTACGCTGAACATCTTTCCCCAATCTGGGGGTCTGAGTTGGAACCGAAACACGACTTTGCGATCGCCAGGAGAATCGAGGGTTTGATTCGCATCTAATTCCCCTCGACCAGCCGCCAATACCTTATATTTGAATTGAGATTGAGTGGGAAAATTTAGGGAGGAAATGTAATCCGAAACAGACAAAGCGCGTTGCAAGCTCAGTTGCATATTTTCGCGTTCGTCTCCAAAGGAACTGGTGTGTCCTTCGATAATTACGCGAGTAATCATGTTATCAAATTCATCGTTGGAGAAAATGACGTTGCTGTAAACGGGAATGAAACTGAGTAGAAATTGTTCGCCAGCGGGTTTGAGTTCGGCGCTCCCTTCATCGAACAAAATCGCATCGGGAATGCTGACATCCCCAGTTCTCGGATCGACTTGTAATTTATCTCCCCCAGGGACTTCTTGACGGAGGGTATTGAGGATGACAAGAGGCAGTTTATCGAACGCTTCTTGGTACTGTTTGAGTTGGACCATCACGGTGATGAACAATAAGGCAAAAAACATCAGCAGTCCTGACATTAAATCGCCAATGGAAAGCCAAACCCCAGAGTCTTGCTCCTCTGAAATTTCCCCTTCCATTTCAAATTCATAAAAATCGCTCATTGGCTTGGGTTTCCTGTTCTCTTCCTGAGTGGATTAGCTAGAGTCGGGTTAATTAATACCAAATCCGGCTATAAAAATTCACTTTTCGCTATGAGCCCGCGCAGGCGGGCTTTGTCCGTATAGCCCCACCCTTCAGGGTGCGGGTTTTAAGAGTTGCTGCCAATCTGGGGGTTTTAGCTGGAAACGGAACACGACTTTGCGATCGCTGGGATTGTCAGTGGTTTTTTCTGCATCAATTTCCCCTCGACCGGCTGCTAGAATTTTGGTTGTAAAGTTTTCCTGATTTGGAAAAGACATTTGCGAGGAAATATAGTCCGTCACCGATAGCGCACGTCGCAAACTTAATTCCATGTTGCTGGATTCATCACCATCGGAACTGGTATGACCTTCAATAATCACCCGAGTGATCATGGTTCTAAAGTCATTGGTTGAGAAAATGATTTGGCTGTAAGCGGGAATAAACTGTTGGAGAAAGGCTTTTCCCTCGGGTTTGAGTTCTGCACTGCCTAAATCGAACAGAATGCGATCGCCAATACTCACATCCCCAGTTTTTGGATCCACTGAGAGGTCAGAACCTCCCATCTGGTTATCCAATTGAGCCAGCAGAATCAGGGGTAAATCCTGAAATGCTTTTTGGTACTTATCCAACTCTTCTATTTTGGCTTCCAACTCAGTTTTGAGGACATCCACCTCTTTCGTTTTGGCTTGCAATTCCCCCTCTAATCGCTGCACATCCTCATATTTATGATGCAATTGCAGTTGAGTCGTAACAAACAGCAGCGCGAAAAACATCAGCAGTCCTGACATCAAATCCCCAATGGAGAGCCAAACCCCAGAGTCTTGCTCCTCTAGGATTTCCCCCTCCATTTCAAACTCAGAAAAATCGTTCATTAATTACCACGTCCCTTTCCATTTTCCTGTTCCTTAGCCGATGCAACTAAGTAATGAGATACATCCATCAGATCGTGGGTACTTTGGTTCAAGCTCTGAGCCGTTTGGTGAAGTTTTTGACAAACTTCAGCCGCAGCGACATCTCCTTCTTTAATAGCCTTTGTGTACGATGCATTGGCTTTTGTCAAATATTCCGCAAGTTGCTCGTTGCCAATTTGGAGCGCATCATTCAATTTTTCTCCCATCAGGTTTAGGGATTTGTTGAGAGATTTATCAAAGTTCTCAATCATGTTTTGATAGGCACTCTCTATCTGGTTTGCTTGGCTACCCAATTCACCGAACATTTCTGTGAACTGTTTCACACGCTCTGCGGAGGTTAACCCAGTTTTGTTCGCTAGGTTGTACACTATCTTAGCCGTATCTGTAATCGACAACATACTTTCTTTAATCGCTCTCTCCATTTCTTTCGCATCTTCTAGGAAGACTTTTTTAAGTTGGGCGATAACCCCTTCTAATGCTTCTCGCTGCTTGCCGAGAGTTCCTTCTAGGAGATTGTTTTGGTCTTCAAAGAATTTCGTGAGTGCAGTTTGGTATTCGATGCGGAATTTCTCTAACTCTTCCTGCACGGTTATGCGAGTTTTTTTCAGACTCTCATCTATACCGCTCAAGGTTGCAGTTAGGTTGGCTGCCGCCTCGTTCATTAATGCAGATGCTTCCCGACCAATTGTCACCAGAGTTTCAGATTGAGCCCTAAAGATTTGGTTGGCCTCTTCGATAATTTTCCGGGTACTCGCTTCGACTCCTTTCAGCATATCTTTCTGGAGTTCGGCTTGTTTATCTAGAGATTTTGCTAATTCTACTCGGATACCTACGAAAGTTGCAGCCGCTTGTGCAGCACTCTCTTCAAATGCTTTTCGCTGTGCTTCCATTCCTGTGATACTTTCGGCAACCGCTCGCTTGATTTCTTCGGCAACCGATTCTAAGACTCCTCTAGTTTCATCCCGGAATTGGACAAGAATTCCTTTTAAATCCCCAGCAAATATTTTTAAATCTTCGAGGGTCTCTTTTTGTACTTTATGAAAGTTTTCTACTGTCTCAGTCAATTTTTCAGTAATCTCTGCCATAGCAGTTTTCAGTTCTTTAACTGCCTCGGATGCTTCCTTGGTGAGTTTGGCGGTTTCATCAAGACGTTGGACAACGGGTTCGATTAATTCTTCGCGCAGTCGCGTGACCAAATAATCTACCGCTTGACCTTGTTTTTGTTGCAATTCCCGAATGCTGGATAATTCCGCTTTCATGGAATTGAGGGCGGGATTTAGTTGTGCTCCGGTTGCCTGTCCGATCGCCTCTGGAGTAAGGTTCGTTAAAGGCTCGAAAATAGGCGTTAGTTCCGATCGCAAAACCGATCGCATTTCTTTCGCCACAGCTTGACCAATCGCCGCAGCAGTCAGATTGCTTTCTCCTCCAGTTGCTCCCGGTGTCATCCGCGCCAAAATTCGTCCTGGAGTCAGCAGAAAAGCAACTTTGCTCAATTCAGAACGCAAATTATCCCGACGCCGTTGCCGAACCGATCCTCCAACAGCGAGGAATAGCATAAACACACTGGAACTGCCCAGCCCCCACAAAGAAGTGGAGAAAGCGACTTTCATTCCAGCCAGCAGTTCGGTACTGGTTTTCAGCAGGGTTTCAGTTTCTTGAATCGCGTTGAGATTCACTCCTTGTAACCCCGAGTAAATTCCCCAAAAAGTTCCCAAAACGCCCAATGCGGTCAATAAAGTGGGGGCAAAATACACCGGGCCACGCGGTATGGGTTTGCTCACTACAGTGGGGGAGGAGATCATGACAAAGCTATCCCCCTCTTCCTTCGGGACAAACACATTTCCCCAGCATTCTCCCTCAAAATGGCGCTGGAACCATCTCTTCATATTCTCATCGAGGTTGAGGCCATTGCCCCCCGTTTTTCGGAATTTTTTGAGATAGTCGATCGCCTTAGCGGTTGGCCCACACTCGTATGAGTAATAGTGTCCGATCGCCACTACTTCAAATATACCTGCGGCGATCGCGGCTCCAATAATGATGAGAATAAATAAACCATTCACCATGATAAGTATCCTATGTTACAGTTCTCCAAATCGTTCTATGCGTTCGGGTGAGAGATGCTCCTTGGCGACTCGCACCGGCAGATGTGCTGCATCAGTGTGTCCGGCGACTGGTTCCCTCAGTCGCAATCCATACAGGGGTTCTTCACTGGCGGTTTCCGTATCTAATGCCAGATAAACGCGATCGGGGGCATACTGGCGCAACAGTCGCACCTGTAACCGCGTTTTCATTTCTTGCAAAGATTTCGCCAAAGCAGGAATATCCCCAAACGCTAAGGCGACTTTCCAACCGTGATTGACGGCGTGGATTTCGTCGATTAGCTGTTCTAGGGACGGATTTAACAGGTTTTTCACCCTGGATTCACTATTCATTTGGGTTTGAATCTTGAGGTTGAATTTGGGTCAAATGCGGGTTTGACCCGGGATTTAAGGGAGAGTCGGTCGGCTGTGGCCCCAGCTACTCGCTCACTTGATAGCGATAGTTTTAGTAAATTGAGAAAAGAGAGACTTTTGAGTAGGGGGAATTTCTGCGTTCGGGAACTACAAACGCTGTTTTACCGTCAATAAAAAATTTTGCTAATTACCAATTAAAGCGGGTCTAATCTTCCCAGGCATCAGTATGTTCACTGATTTTTCTGAACAGACAAGGGATCCATATTGGCTCCCCGGGGATGGCAAGGGGCGCACAGAAGTAGATTGGCGATCGGCAAAACTCCTGAAATAGAGGGTTACACTTACCTATCGCCGTAACGGAAAACTTTTACGCAAATTTCTGAAAAAAGTTTTTGGTCGTTGGTCCCTGGTCCCTGGTCCCTGGTCCCTGGACAAATGACCAACGACAAATGACAAATGACAAATGACCACAAAACCAAGACAGCAGAAAAAAACCCGGTTTCTGACACCTGGTGCGATCGCGCTTCATTCAAACGATTCTTGCTGGGACAGAACATACTGTCCCAGCAAGAGAAATTATTTCGTCAATTGGGTACAATAAAACCCGATTAGATTGATCGGCGAACCATCCGTTTTCTCAAACCCAATGCAGCCAATCCTAATAATCCCAAGGTGGCAGTCGGTTCAGGTACTTGAGTGGAATGGCCATTGCCAGTTTGCTTCCAAGCTTCAGTGGCTTTAATTTCTGAAAATGCTGTAGTAAATGACTGAGCTGATTTCCCACCGGCACGAAGTAAATTTAAGTCCCATGCAGCGCCACTAATCGTTGAGTTACCCGTTGCCCAGGCTAAGTTTACATAGTCGGTTTTCGTTGTACCAAAACTGTATGAATTAGAAACTCCGGTATTGGGAGTCGTGGTAAATCCACCACTTCCATCAGCGATAAATGCATTTCCCTGGGCGTCGGCACCAATCGCCCGCTGGCGGTTTCCATTGAACATTTGATGGTTGACCACAACATTGAGCAAGGCGTTTTTGGATTGAAGCCCGTTGAGGATACTGTTAAAGTTAACGCTGTTCGCACGAATGTCGCGGTCTTCATCAGTAATTAAAACAAAATTAACCGCAGCACCGTCGCGAAATGAGTAATTGTTTAAGGCATAATCAATCGCCGAATACCCATCCTCCCATGCGCCATTGGTGACGAGAGAGTTAGTGGCAGTTGCTAATTCAGAGGCACTTCCAAATAAGTTTCCTCCCACTGATAACGAGCGGCTTGTGCCAGAATAGCCACCTCCAAAACCAATCAGACCATAGCGGTTTTCTTCGGATCGAACTCCAACACCTTTCCCTCGCAGAGCAAATTCTAACTCCCCAATGGATTGCCCCAACCAGGAATGTTCGCCGGACATAGAACCTGACTCATCTACGACAAAAATGAAGTCGGCAAAACTGGCGGCTTGGGCGGATGGTGTGAGGCCGATCGCTAAGATTAATGCCGCACTAATAGAAACCGCAGGTTTTAAGCACGATGTGACTGACAACCTGTCTGAAGAGATAATTTTCATGGCCGTTCACCCCTTTTGAGGTGCGATATAAAATACATTTTCCAGATTTGGAAAGAGCTTTATGCTCAAGAATGACGTGACAAATTTAGCTCACTGAAGTAACCACTTCAGCGTTCCCATTGCTGGTGGCTTTAGTTATCGCGTGCCACTCTTGTTTTTAAGTGATAATTCGCTTTTCGCCCTTTATACTAGACTGGCTTAAAAACAAGAGTGGCTAGACTAGAAGCAATTCAGAATAGGTCAGCTAGGCGTTCAAAAAGATCGCCTTCTGCCGTTAAACAGAATTTAATTTCCTCAATATCAATTAAATATTCTTTTGAGAAGAAAAAACACAGTATTTATACGGAAGTTTTTTATCAAATCTCGCTTCCTAATTCAATTTATTTTCACTAAAAATGAGTTGGCAAAAGTTAAATACTACCAATTATAAAACAATTAATTTTTAACAGTTAATGGGATTTGTACTTTTGTACAAAAACCCAGTTTCCCCTGATATAGCGACCTTTGCAGGAGTTTGACATCAGGAAAGCAAGCAAGATGTAAGTGCAAGGCACAGACGCTATCGAGCATCACGCACAGGAAGAAGAGCGATCGCTTTCGTCACTACAAGACTTTCAGGCTTAGGTCCAGTGTCAGAATGATTTAGATGCGCTATATCAAACTGCTTAGGGATTCATCGTGATTTGGCGATCGGCATGACTCCTGAAATAGAGGGTTCTACTTACTTCTCGCTTTTCTGGAAAACTTTTACGCAAATTGGGAAAAAAAGTTTTTGGTCGTTGGTCGTTGGTCATTTGTCATTTGTCATTTGTTATTTGTCATTTGGTGTGGGTCAAGGGACCAGTGACCAGTGACCAGTGACCAGTGACATAAGACCAACGACCAACCCCCCTACTGCAATCGACTACAACAACCCCCGATCGCCTCATTTGCCAGATGACCCAATCCAATGGATTCGAGAAGTTCTGTCCATTCAGCGGCAATTTCTGCATTCCCTGGATTATCCCGGCGCAGTTCCGCGAGGGTTGTGAGGGTTTCATGCCACAACCCATTCGCTGCATAGAGTTCCACGCGCTGCATCGGTGTTGTTGCGGCTTCTAGCTGACTGATGAGTGTGCTATCTGCTGCAACTCGTTGGACTACTCCTTCTACATAGTCATCTTCGGCGCGAATTCTGGGATTGCATCGATAGGAGAATTGCCACAAGTATTGTTTGCCGACTTCTAAGGCAGGGATGTTTTCCGGTAAGCGGAAACTGACAATCCCTGGAGTATCGGAAATCGGGACGACGGTTTTATAGACTTCGGTTCTTTGTTCATCCAGAAGGACGAACTCTACTTCACGCGGCAGATTGGAAGGATACGGCACGTAGAACCAGAATGTGGGATGTCCGGAGAGGGTATAATTGACTTGAGAGGCGATTAATCCGGTCAAGGGTTGATCCACTGGCGGACATGAGGTGCGACTCCCAGAACCTTCGCGACCCTCTGGCGGGTCCGGATCGGGGGGTTCAAATACGGTGGCGATCGCTGAGTTGGGTGATGGCACTTGACCAATGTCCGGGCGTAATTCACTGCCAGATGTGCCGTAAACTCTCGTGACGGGTACGATGCCGGTGAAGACAATCAGACCGATCGCGATCGGCAATTTCGCCAGGTTCGATGGTTTCCCCAAAGGATGTGACAAGGTTCTACTCCTCCATACAGGTTGACATTCTGTTTACCTATCGCAGTTTAGGGATAAATTTACGCAAAGTTGTCAATTGTTATTAGACCTCTTGCAAAAATCCGGATTAATCCCCCCAACCCCCCTTAAGAAGGGGGGCTTTCAAGAATTTTGCAAGAGGTCTATTGGTCCTTGGTCCTTTGTCCTTGGTCACTTGTCTTTAGTCCCTTGAGAAAGGACAAACGACAAATGACTAATGACTAATGCCAATGCTGGGGGGATGAGGGGAACCCAGGTGCTGTGGAGGAAGAGCAGATAGCAGAGGAGATAGAGAAGTGCGATCGCCAGGGGGATGGCACTGACTCGGCGGAGTCTCCCTCGAATGCACCAGGCGATCGCACTTCCTATCCCTGACCACAGTCCAATCCAGAGCAGTTCTTTCCACCCACTCCATACTTGAATCATGGGACGTCCATCCAGTGCTGCACTGATAATCTCACTCACTTTTTGGGCTTGAAGCATCACTCCGGGTACTTTTTCCGAGGGAGATTTGCCGATGGCGTAGGGGGTGAAAAAAGCGTTAGGCTGGACTCGACTGGTCATCCCGATGAGAACAATTCGGTCTCTCACCCAATTGGGGTTAAATTCGCCATTTAAGACTTCGGTCAGGGTGAGAGTTCTGGCAATGGGAAAAGGACGATAATTTAACATCACATACCAGCCTCCGTCGGTGAGGGTTTTGTATCCTGCGGTATTCAGTTCCAGGGGATTTAAAATTGTTTTACCCAGTTTCAATGGCTTGTTTTTATTGCCTTCATTGTCCGGTAAAATATTCTCCTCCCCTAGATATTTTTGGGCTAATTGAAAGCTCAAGGAAAAGCCCGTGTTACAATCGGAAGAAGCTCTCATAAACAAGAGATGACGACGCACCAACCCATCTGAATCGATGAGTATATCATCAAATCCTAATTGGTTGGTGGGGATTCCCTCCGGCGCTCCTACTGATTCTCGATGAGATTTATCAAAGCTACAGATGGCAAATAGATTCGATTGCTGCTGCATCTGAACCCTTAATTCCCCATGACCCGGAGGAACGGGTAAATCTCGATAGAGGGTTAAGCCGACTGCTCTCGGTTGATGCAGTTCTAATTTTTGCAACAGTTGGGTTAATGTGGCATCAGAAATCGGATATTCTTGCTTCGATTGTATATCGGATTCGGGAATTTCCACGATTAAAATCCGGGAGTCTGGGGGCTCTGGAAGACGCGATCGCAGGAAGTGGTCATACGCTTTGAGTTCCCATCCTTCCAATAGTCCCAACTGGCGGATCAGAATCAGAATCAAGGTGACTGCCAATGGGATGAACCCCACCCAGCGATCGCGAACTTTAGAGGATTGCTGAGGTTCTACTACAGGTTGCGATCGCCACTGCATCGGTACTTCCGCAGGATTTTGACAAATCACCGGCAACCAACTCGCACAAGGAAATTGATCTTCTAATCCTTGCAACCGTTCCCGCGCTTGTCGCACCGCTAAATAAAAGGAAGAACCGCTAGAAAATGCTTTAACAAAATTTACCAAAAATAGGTGCGCCACCCCATCGGCAACCGATTCTCGCATAACAATAATGTGAGGAATCTGTAAATCTGCCAGTTCTTTCGCTAATCCCAACCCATCGCAAGAATTAAAAATAGCCAACTGCAATCCGCGAGCAATTGCCGTTTTCAGGGCCGATTTCAGATGAGAAATACCAATTTTATCCCTGGGATTGATGGCGAGTAATCCTCGGTTTCCCTCTTCTTGACTTTCACTATGACCCGCAAAAAATAAAATATCCCAACCGCGATCGTCCCACAACTGTTCATCCACCTCCTGACGGGAGGGTTCCACCAAAAACACCGTTTCTGCATCGGAAAGTTCGGACAAAGTAGAGCGATCATCGGCGATATCAATACCATTGCTATCTCCCAAAATCGCTAAAATTCTCATCTGCTCTCTGTGATGAGATTTTTCCACCCGTTGATATTGAGGCGCACTCAGCGCCAGTTCTGCTTTCGGATAATCGGACAAGAACTTCCAGAAATGCCAGGGTAAATGACGCAGGCGATCGTCATCGGTTTCCAGAATCACTTGGATTTCATCGGAATGGTGGAGATGCGATCTCAACTGGCGATCGATATTTCTAAATCCCTCCGCATTCAACCATTCATCAATCAGTTGAACATATTGACTACAAATATCCGCAAACTCAACTTGAGAAACATTCGTAATATCTTCCCGGTCGATTTTGATGCGAGGACGCCATCCGGGAGTCCGATAAAGTGCTTGATAAATCAGTTGCCACCGCCGATAAATTGCCTCTAATTCGGTCGCAGGAGGTAAAGCACCGATGAATTTCAGCGGACGCGGATTTTCCGGTTCCCAAAGTAGCGCGGTAACATTGGGGAACCCACCGAGCAAATTGCCATATCCCAGATTAATAACGACTACTTTTGACAAGGGAAAACCGGATTAAATTTCAAAGGTTTCGACAATTGTGGCATTTTCTAGCCCGACTTGGATAGAAAACCGTTCCCCGGGTTCACCCGTAAAGCGGGGAAGTTGGATGTAGTTATCCTGGCGGCGCGATCGCACTTCTTGGAGAACCTCCCCCTCTGGCGATAGCAATGCCAATCTCAGATTTAGCGGTAAATAAGTTTCTCCATCGGGGGGATAGAGTCGGACTCTCACGGCAATGCGATCGGGTTCTGGGGTGAGTGCCACCAACAACACCACCACTTGGGTGGCAAACTGCATTTCTAAGTCTATCAGTTTGGCGCGTTCCACTCCCCCATCCCCTTCGCGGGGAGAATTTCGGAAATGATACGCGAGTGTTTCTTCCCCAAAAATGGTTTGAAATGATTGCCAAGACTCGGAAAAAGAGCCTTGCAACCATTGAGTGAGTAACACCACAGGAGATTGGGAGGCGATCGCATTGTTAGAGGAAACCCCAAGGCGCAACTCTGCCAAGGTGGTTAGCAAGGTTTCAATCGGTTGTAACTGATTCAGAGGTAACTGTTGGGAATCAATCCGGTTGATGAATCCCAAAATCGTTGCTTCTTTCAGGGAGTCTTGGATTTCTACCACCACATACCCCAGGCGATCGCACCAAACTTCCGGGGGAATGTGACAAGTGGGTTCATGTTCTCGCATTGGACGACATTCAATACGTCCCAATCCCGTCACAGGTAAATCAGCAACATTGCTTCCTAAACGAGCGATCGCATTCCAACTTTCTGCCGCACTCAGTTGAGTAGCAATTCCCATCCATTCCAAATAATCCTTCACCACGCAAACCGCTAGGGTATTAAAATAAACTTGTTCAGCTTTCTGCCGATTCGGTTGTTCAAGTGCAAACTGCTTCGCAAAGCGGCGCGAAGTTCTAGCAATCAACATCGGTATGGTAAAATTTTCTAATTCGGAAATTTGGTTACTTTTCATTTGTTATTTATCCTTAGTTAGTTGTTATTTGTCCTTAGTCAAACGACGAAGGACCACGGACCACCCACAACTCATCTGTTCCCCTTCATAGATATCCTTCGGATTCGCCAAATTTACGCAATTGAGGCATACATTTACGCTGATAAAAGCTGCTGAGGGTCGAAACCGGCAAATCCAATTCTGCGGAAAGTTCATCCCAGGAGGTTTCTGGGGGTAACCGTCGCCGAATTAACAATTGACAGGTGACATCTTTTCGACCTCGAACCTGGATCCCCTGCAATTCTCCGGTGGGGTCAGTTTCCACCCATTCCCGAGTCGCTTGGAGTATCGGAGGAATATCCCGAGGTGCCTCAAAGGTATCTAAAAACTTGAGGGTGTCGTCGTCATCAACAGGTTGTGATGCTGAAACCAGTTGATTTTTCTGGTGTTGCGCTTTGATGGCACGATCTTTGAGTCGCTGCTTGAGGTAAAAATTGAGCCAAGTGGTAACCCGACTGCGATCGGGGTCATATTTATCTTTGGCGGTGGTTGCTTCGCATAGATTCAGGCAAAAATACAGCCATGTTTGTTGCCACGCTTCTTCATAATAGGGAGTATATTCTCGCCAAAGCTTGCCTGATTGGACAATCAGCCGGTACAGTTGAGTCAATCCTCGCTGGCGTTCGACAGTTTGGGGAGGGTGACGACAAGTCTCTTGAATGAGGGATTGTAGTGGGTCGTTGGTCATTGGTTGTTGGTCATTGGTTGTTGGTCATTAGTCATTGGTCGTTGGTCATTGGTCGTTGGTCATTGGTCATTTGTCATTGGTCATTTGTCATTAGTCATTGGTTGTTGGTTTGTTCTGAGTATTCAACCATCCAAAGGACAAATCACAAAGGACAAATGACAAATGACCAATGACAGTTCCCTATTCTCTGTTTCCTATAACTCAAATGCGTCTAAAAAATATCTCGTCCTGCTTTTTCCTTGTTTGGTTTATTGTTTTGGGTGAAATCCAGTTTATCAAATTTCTTTCTCCTCAACTTGGATTGTTGCCGGTATTGGCACAAACTGGGGAAGAAAGTCTCGCTGAAGAAGCATGGCGATTGTATGAACTGGGTTATGAACAGACCGATCGCGGACAGTTTCAGGAGGCACTGGCAACGTTTGAGCGCGCTTTGGCAATGGCGAGGGAAGTGGCCGATCGCCACCTAGAAGGGGTGATTTTAAATGATATTGCTGTCATCTATCGCATCCTCGGTGACTATCCCCAAGCGTTGGAATTTCTAAACCAAGCGTTCACCCTCCGTCAAGACATTAATGATACCTCGGGAATCGGACAAACTCTGGTCAATTTCGGTGCAGTTTATCAATCTCTAGCTGACTATCCCCAATCCCTCGATTACTATCAGCAAGCCTTGCCAATTCTCCAAGGGGAGCAGGAACGATATGGTGAAGCGGTAATCCTTACCAATATGGGAGAACTTTACAGACAGTTAGGACAACCGAAAAAGGCACTTGCTTCATTTGAAAACGCTCTATCTCTGTTTGAGGAAGAGGACGATCGGTTTGCAATGGGTATCGCTTTGGCCAATATTGGAGCCGCCTATGATGCGCTCGGTGAATTTTCCCAATCCCTGGAATTTTACCAAAAAAGTTTGGCGATCGCCACCGAAGTAGAAGATACCCTAGGAATCGGTCAAACCTGGATTAATATCGGCGCAATTCATGAAAAATTAGCCGATTATCCTCAAGCAATCCAAGCCTATCAGCAAGGATTGGCAATCATGACTGAGCTTGGAGAGGTAGATTCTATCGGACAAGCGTTCAACAATTTAGGTTCAGTTCATCGACGGATGGGGGACTATTCTCAAGCCTTAGACTTCTACGATCGCGCCTTAGAGATTCGGGAAACTATCGGCAATCGAGCGGGAATGGCTGTCACCCTCAATAATAAAGGGGTCGCCTTATTTGAAGCCGGGAAACTTCCTGAAGCGACGGAAACATTATATGCAGGCATTGATGTTTTAGAATCCTTACGTCCAGGATTGAGCGATATCAACAAAGTCTCTATTTTTGATAAATATCGGCAGACTTATGGCGTGCTGCAAAAAGCATTAATTGCCCAAAATCAAGCCGAGAAAGCATTAACCGTGGCCGAAAGAGGTCGCGCTCGGGCTTTTGTGGAGTTAATGGCTAAACGGCTGTCTCCAGAAGCGGTACAAGAATTTGCGGACCGCCAAATTCCTCCCCCCACCATTCCAGACATTCAGCAAGTCGCAGCAGAGCAAAATGCGACATTGGTTGAATATTCAATTGTTGGGGATAATTCCGCTAAAAATTCCGTTTTGTTCATTTGGGTGGTAAAACCCACAGGTGAAATCACGTTTCGGGAAGTGGATTTAAGCCAGTTAGAAAGATTTCGTGATAATTTAGTCCCGTTTTTGGTCGGAGAAGAAACCGACGCGCAACCGGAATTCCTGTTAACGGGATTGGTGCGAGGCAGTCGTTCTTTTATCACAGAAACCCTCCCCAGCATTCCTGAGAAAAAAATTTACCCGAGACACTTAAAACAACTGCACGAATTATTGATAGCACCAATTGCGGATTTACTTCCCCAAAATCCTGAAGATAAAGTGATATTTATTCCCCACCAAGAGTTGTTTTTCGTGCCGTTTCCCGCGCTGCTGGATGAGAACGATCGCTACTTAATCGAAAGACATACGATTCTCACATCCCCCGGGATTCAAGTTTTGCAAATTGCTCGACAAGCGAAACGCGATCGCCCCAGGGAAACCGCAGGTGCTTTAGTGGTGGGTAATCCCGTGATGCCGATTTTTGCAAGAAACCCGGGAGAACCAGAAGTGGGATTGGGTAATTTACCTGCTGCGGAACAAGAAGCGACTGCGATTGCGGCGATGCTGAATACTCAACCGTTAATCGGAAGTGAGGCAACCGAGACGGTGGTGGTAGAACGGATGGGTTCTGCGGGAATCGTCCATCTGGCAACTCACGGGTTACTGGATGATTTTAGCGAGTCGGGGTTATTGGGGGCGATCGCCTTGGCACCGAGCGATCGCGATGACGGATTGCTCACTTCTGAGGAAATTATCCGCTTGGAGTTGAATGCTGGGTTGGTGGTGTTGAGTGCTTGCAGTACAGGTGGAGGAAGCATTACCGGCGATGGCATTATTGGATTATCTCGCGCCGTCATCGGTGCCGGGGCCGAAAGTGTGATTGTCTCGTTATGGCAAACCGACGATCGGGCAAGCGCACAATTGATGCAGGAGTTTTATCGACTACTTCCCCAAACTGGCGATCGGGCGGTAGCTTTAAGACAAGCGATGCTGGCAACGATGCAAGAGTATCCTGATGTGAGAAAATGGGCCTTGTTTACCCTAATTGGCGAATCGGCGACTCGGTGAGTATTAAATGTAGGGTGGGCATTGCCCACCGAACCTACGGTGGACAGTGCCCACCCTACAATTGCTGGTTCGTTTTTTATAGACCTATCACAACCGGATTTCGTGTGAGATGGGCAAAAGGCGATCGCCTACACAATCCTGATTCTCACCTCCTCTATTTCCCAAAGTCTATGTACTAGAATTTTTGGTAAAAATAGACCTGACTTGACTGCTGATTTCTTGAAGTTTTTTAATCCGCTCTATCTGGAATTCTTCTGGATTTTCCACCCCTTCTCCGACATAAAGCGCCCGGGGAGATAATAAATACCAACTAGCGGGAACCACCTCTAATAACCACCAGTCAAATAGATCTCGTCGTCCCGCAGAACCGGGGAAAATTGCATATCCTTCCAGACAATCTTGTAAAATTTCTAAGGTAGCTTCTTTCGCTTGCTCCCGATCTAGCACCCGGATGGCATTTTTAAAAACATCTCGGGATTCAGAAATAATTTGTAAATTGGCTATCTCTCCATTTTTGACTAGATCAATCGGTTCTGAAACAATCGCCTCTAAATTGTCTATTTCTTGTTGTAATTCAAGATTTAAACGGGCCGAAGATAGGTTTGAGTCAATTTCTGAAAATATCCAACGCTCTAGCAATTCTAGGGTGGATGTTGTAAAATTATTTTGAGGCTGATAATATTCTACAGTTGGCTCGACGACTAACGCCAAAATCAAGGCTAACCAAACAAATCGCAGGTGACACAAGGTCTTCCCGCTGTTTTGAAAAACGTCTAATATTTCAGTTAATGCCTCCTCTAAGGAGGCGGTTCCATCGGCCTCGGGTTCATAAAGTTCTGGGTAATGCTCCTCCCTGATTTTGTTGATTAAGGTCTTGAGCGGTTCTGGTATTTTATTTAATAAAGGTAATTTTTTATCCGCCGAAGATTGTACCATAAAATTCACCTTTTTTTACTGTTTGTTTTGGGGATACGGATCATTCCTATAAACTATTCCCTCTAGGTCGAGAGAAGAGTCGCACTCAAGCCTCAAGTTTATGGAATCCAGATTTGGTAAGCCGTGAGGGCGATCGCCCCTGACGGTCCCAAGTTGCGATCGCCTCTAATTATCCCAGAGACCATCACATCCGTCAAGAGAGCAGGCTGAAACCAGATAAACAGGTCCTCCCTCACTCTCAACCCTGCACTCAACACCCCAGTTAACCATCAATGTAGAGGCGATTCGCGAATCGCCTCTACATTGATGGTTTGATTTGAAAGATTGCGTAAGTCCTAATAAAAACAAGGTGGGTGATACTTGCTCAACCCACCTAGACGCTAAATGTTATGGGAAATTGACTTTCCAGGGGATTGAGTGAGTCTCTCTACCCAATTCCTCCGGGCAATCTTTTAACTAATCTCATCATTATCCACCCATTCGTCATGAGAGGAATCATAATCAAGATAATGTACAAAACATTTCTTGCGTTTAACTTTCTCAATGATGGCGCTGTACCATTCCTCCTCATCCTCATCCCAAACTTTTACCTTTTGACCGATCGCATAATCATAGTCATCCGATGGCGAATAATTGCGATCGCGCACATCTTCTTCCTCTACCCAATCATCCTCCGAGGAACCATACCCCACATAATGTACAAAGTATTCATCATCCTTAACTTTGAGAATCGTTGCCTCATACCAATCCTCCTCCTCTCCATCCCAAACTTCTACCGTTTGACCCACCGCATAACCCGAGGGTGTTGAGGTTGTTCCCGTTGCGGGTAGTGTCCCTAAATTCATAGAACCCTGAGCATCCAAAATCAATTTTCGGGCAACAGTTTGAATCCCGGTATGTTCATAATAATTTGTAGTTTGGTCTAAAAAGGCCGCTACAAAGTCTAAATTATCATCGGCAATTTGGATAAACTTACCCAAACCTTGCACAATCGATTGAGGCGTCACCCCCGTTTTAGCCACCAGGTTGTTCATCCACCCTTCTACCGCCTCAAACCCCTGATTAATAAACCCCACTTTATCTGAAGGACTATTTCCCGGGATAAAATTATTTACCGCTACAAACACAGGATTTCCCGTGATTAAATTCGCCTCATTCCCGGTCATCACTTCGTGAATTTTCCCTAGAAAATTGGGGCCAAGAGGCAACACACCATCAATACAAACTAATGCCATCATCCGCATCAAAGCCGCATCTTGATAGGTATTCGCCAAGGCAGCCGCAAATTGTTGAGGATTAGGATTGGGCCACCCATTTAGTTTACAGTAAGCAATCAATTCAACAACAACTTTCAGCAATAAATCAATGGTTTGGGTCGTATCTGCTTTCGGCGTCATTTTATTTAAAAATGACAGAAAACTGATTTTTTCTCCCACTTTGTTGGCTAAAGCTGCCGTAGCTAAGGCTGCATCAGCGCGGTCAATCGTTTGATAAAGTTTAATGGCCGTCTGATAGCCTTGCTTCGGGTCGTGATACAAAGCCACAGCCCGATCGCGAATCTTTTGTATAGCCTGCGGGTCACTTTCTCCGGTAATGGCTCGAATACTCTGGTCAAAACCAACTAAATTATCCCACTGACCGGGCATCAAATAATCCAATGCCTTTAACACTTTTACCGTAATGTTGTCAGTAGGTAGCTCGTCAACTAACTGAATAATGGACTTATCCACAATTCGGAATCCTCACCATAAAAAAGGTTGTCTGCCATCATAGCTTTTTCCCTATAAAATGGCCGCTTTCTTTAGGGAAACTTAATCTCCGGTCCCCTCCCCTTGCCAAGGGGAGGGTTAGGGTGGGGTCCCCGTGACATGGCAAAGCCATGTCACGAAGAATGGGTGGGTAAAGGGTCCTCGGGAGGCGCTTAAGCACCTCCCGAAGAAAGAGGTTGGCACTTGGGGTTCCATACAGGCGCGGTAAGCGGAGCTATCCCGTAGGGAATCGCCTCTAAGAGTAAGTGACTTGGCGGTAAGCGGAGCTATCCCGTAGGGAATTGCCACGCCAAGAGGACCCCACCCTAACCCTCCCCTTGCCAAGGGGAGGGAACCATCAGGTGCAGTTAAGCGTAAAAAACCTACTCTTGTAAAGAGGGGTCGCCCCAGTAGCGTAAAATAAAAGACTATCCCGTTTTTACCAACCCCCCTGACCCCATGTATTGCGATTACCTGGTCCAAATCTTGACCGCCCGTGTCTACGATGTTGCCCAAGAAACGCCCCTAGAGTATGCCCCGAATCTGTCCGCCCGACTGGATAATCAACTCCTGCTCAAACGGGAAGATATGCAGTCGGTGTTTTCCTTTAAATTGCGGGGTGCATACAACAAAATGGCGCAACTGCCGTCGGATCTCCTGGCAAAAGGCGTGATTGCAGCTTCCGCAGGCAACCATGCGCAAGGGGTCGCCCTCGGTGCATCGCGTCTAGGAACCCAGGCGATTATCGTCATGCCGGTGACAACGCCTCAAGTCAAGGTGGATGCTGTCAAATCTCGTGGGGGAGTGGTGGTGTTGCATGGGGATACTTATGATGATGCTTATGCTTATGCCCGGGAATTGGAGGCGGAAAAAGGACTAACCTTTATTCATCCCTTTGATGACCCTCATGTAATTGCGGGACAGGGAACCATTGGCATGGAAATTTTACGGCAACATCAGAAACCGATTCATGCCATTTTTGTGGCGATCGGGGGGGGTGGATTGATTTCGGGAATTGCCGCCTATGTCAAGCGCTTACGTCCAGAAATTAAGATTATCGGCGTTGAACCCATCGATGCCGATGCCATGTCCCAATCCCTCCAAGCGGGACATCGCGTGCGCTTATCTCAAGTGGGACTATTTGCTGATGGGGTAGCAGTTCGAGAAGTTGGTGAAGAAACATTCCGGTTGTGTCAACAATATGTGGATGATATTATCCTTGTCGGCACCGATGATACTTGTGCGGCGATTAAGGATGTGTTTGAAGATACGCGATCGATTGTAGAACCCGCCGGTGCCTTGGCGATCGCCGGTGCAAAAGCGTATGTCGAAAGAGAAGGCATCACCGACCAAACCTTAATTGCCGTCGCCTGCGGTGCCAACATGAACTTCGATCGCCTCCGCTTCGTCGCCGAACGTGCGGAATTTGGGGAACGTCGTGAAGCAATCTTTGCCGTCACTATTCCCGAAGAACCGGGAAGTCTCCGCAAATTTGGCGACTGTATTGGGAGACGAAATCTCACAGAATTTAACTATCGCATCGCCGACCAAAAAGAAGCGCATATCTTCGTCGGAATGCAAATCACCAACCGCGCCGATGCCGCCAACATGGTAGAAACCTTTGAGGCCAATGGATTCAAAACCCTCGACCTCACCGATGACGAACTCACTAAGTTACACTTACGGCACATGGTCGGAGGACATTCCCCCCTCGCCCATAATGAATTACTCTACCGCTTTGAATTTCCTGAACGTCCCGGTGCCTTAATGAAATTCGTCGGACACATGAGTCGTAACTGGAATATCAGCTTGTTCCACTATCGCAATAACGGGTCTGATTACGGGCGAATTGTCGTAGGAATGCAAGTCCCGCCGGAAGAAATGCAGGAATGGCAGGCATTTTTAGATAATGTGGGATATCGCTATTGGGATGAAAATAAAAATCCCGCTTATACCCTGTTTCTGGGATAAAAAGTAGGGTGGGCATTGCCCACCTTCTATGCGGTGGGCATTGCCCACCCTACAATTGCTGATAGGGGAGGATGATTGGCAAAGCACCCGCCGTCGCCTTAAAAATTGGTAAAATCAGCATCAGGGGCGCAATGCGCGTCATTGGGTTGGGATTGTATTCGATGTTTATCCGTTAATAATTATGGCACAAGTTCAACAAAACACTCCGTTTTTAACCAGCGATCGCGAATTTATTCCCTGGTTGCAACAACAGCAAATCAGTCTCGCGTTTACCACCTATCAAACCAGTTGGTTGGCGTTTATTGGCGTTAATCCCGAAACCGGACAATTTTCCGCCTTTCAACGGAAATTCGATCGCGCGATGGGATTGTATTGTACCCCCGATCGCCTGTATCTGAGTTCCAAATATCAATTGTGGCAACTGGATAACGCCCTATCCCGGGGACAATTGTATCAAGGATACGATAAACTCTACATTCCCCGCATCGGTTATACCACCGGCGATATCGACGTTCATGATGTGATTGTCACCGATGCAGGACAACCGATTTTTATCAGCACCTTACTCAATTGCGTGGCAACAGTTAGCGATCGCCACAGTTGCAAACCCTTATGGAAACCGCCGTTTATTTCTAAAATCATTAACGAAGATCGCTGTCACCTCAATGGATTGGCAATCGTTGAAGGAAAACCGCGCTACGTCACCGCTTGCAGTCGTTCCGACGTAGTGGATGGATGGCGCGACAGACGGCGCGATGGCGGCATGATTATCGATATGGAAAGCAATGAAATTATTGTGAGTGGTTTGAGTATGCCCCATTCGCCGCGCTTTTATCAAGGTAAATTGTGGGTACTCAATTCTGGTGCAGGAGAATTGGGCTATGTGGATTTAGAAACAGGGAAATTTGAAGCGATCGCCTTTTGTCCCGGATACGCCCGAGGGCTGGCATTTTGGGATAATTACGCCATTGTGGGATTGTCCAAACCGCGATCGGGAGATGGTACATTTTCGGGATTGTTGTTAGATGAACGACTAGCCGAAAAAGATACCGATCCGCGCTGTGGATTGCTGGTTATCGATTTGCACAGTGGCACAACGATACATTGGATGCGGATTGCCGAACCGATAACCGAATTATATGATGTGGGAGTGCTGCCCGGAGTACAGCGTCCGATGGCGTTGGGATTTCAAACCCAAGAAATCGAGCAGTTGATTACCTTGGAGGAGGCGATCGCAGATCCTCAAGAGAGTTCCGAGAATAATCATGACAACGACCTAGTTTCTGCCGGTCAAACCTGCGATCGTCCTTTAGTAGATTCCCCACAACCCCAAACAACAAACAGCGATCGGTCGCAACTTATCAATAACGCCCTCACTTACCATCAACAACAACAATTTCATCGCGCTATTCCCCTCTATCAACAAGTCTTGCAACTCGAACCCGATAACATTGTCGCCCTCACCAACCTCGGTAAATCCCTACAACAATTAAACCGCCATGCTGAGGCAATTTCTCCCTTGCATCGCGCCATTCAACTCAATCCCCATGCCGCCCAACTCCACTTTTATCTCAGTCAATCCCTGAAAGCAGAAGGAGACATAGAAACTGCTGCCAGTTCCTTGGGCGAAGCAATTCGCTTGCAGCCCGAAAATGCCGGTTCTACAGCGATTAGTGCGTTGTGGGCGGGATGCCCCGTTTTAACCCGTCCCGGCAACACCAATGCCTCCCGCATCGGGGCGAGTATCTGCGCCGCTGCTGAATTAAATGCCCTCATTTGTAACAGCAAAAACGATTATGAAACCCGGGCAGTTGAATTGGCAAGGGATGGAGAAGAATTAGTCAGATTGCGTCGTCAATTACTCGAAAATCAGAATAAATTGCCATTATTTGACCTGCGCGGTTTCGTAACAAATTTAGAAGCAGCCTTGCGCCAACTGTGGAATAATTGGGAAACAAACAGAGTTGATGGTTGATTGTCATTGGTCCTTTGTCATTTGTCATTTGTCATTTGTCATTTGTCCTTTGTCATTTACCTCTCCCCCTCTCCCGCTCACCCACTCACCCCTTCATCTGTGACAATCCGTGAAATCTGTGGTTCTTATACCATATTCTCCCTCAAAAGTCAACCCTCCAAAGTTATAAAAAAAAAGTGACAGCGATCGCACCAAATCGGGGAATTGTAAAAGTAAGATAGGGATTACAGGGGGGTACAATTATTCATAACCCTTACTAAACCTTATCCGCAGAAAAATGAACGAAGCAAGCACTGACTCTATTACCCCCAGTTCCTGTTCCTCCCACCCAGAAATAGCTCTTGTCGGGGGGCC
>NZ_JAMXOT010000295.1 GCF_024220515.1 Oscillatoria sp. HE19RPO | reverse complement strand
ATGTTCGTAGTAACGACTTCAGTCGTTTCTCCCCACATAGCTGTTGATTTCCCAATAAAAACCAAGCCGTTTCTGATGTTCGTAGTAACGACTTCAGTCGTTTCTCCCCACATAGCTGTTGATTTCCCAATAAAAACCAACTCGTTCTAACGTTCGGGTATTCTAATCCGGAATTCGGTTGCTCTAGGTCTATAAAACCCACACCCTCAAGGGTGGAGGCTCACAGGACGAAGCCCGTGGTTCGACGGTGCTCACCAGAGTCCTACACCGGCTGAAGAGAAAACAGACTTTTGACAACTGGATTTGGTAATAATTAAGCCCAAATGGAAACAGAGCAGAGATTGCACCCTCTCTACCCGAGGAGGGTTGACGGATTTGGAGGAATTTAAAAATTACCTCGATTTACCTCTTTTGGTAGATTGACTCTCCACTCAAGATATGAATAAAGATGAGAGTGAATTAGGGTTAAGATATCTTTAAAGAAACCCCAATTTCTGAAACTCAAGAAGCACAGAGAAGGTTTGCTCTCTGGGTTGTGGCAAAACCGCAGTTCAAAAATTGCCGATCGCCATCTCCCAGATTGGGGATAGGGACTCAATAGAGAGTTGCCAAAAAATGATGAATTCTTTCTGCAAATTAGTAGCAACTCTAAAGCAGCAAATCGCCTCTTAGCAGGGGATAAGGTCGGATTGCAAGGCGATGTTAACCGGAGGATTTGGACGGCAAAATGTGAGCAACTCATCCCCCAGGTAGAGGAGTTTAGTGTGGATGGGGGATAAAAATAATATAAGTCTTTTACCGGCTCAATTATTACAATTGCCTGTTCACAGTAGTTTCCGATACCTTTTCTCTCTTTCTCCTTTGCCACTCTCAAAAGGGTTCATCCCGATCGCCGGGAGCAGATGAGGCAGGAGAGATCAACGCAGAATGGGTCGATCGCCCATCGGGAGATTGCCACTCTTGCGGACAATCGCCACTGCTAGAACATCTGCCGATTAGTGGAAAATCCTTACATAGGAGTAACTTTATATCGGGCCCAAAGGGAACTAGACTTGCCAATCCCAACGCTTCTTTGTTTCATCAGAGAAAAAGAATGAATCAGCAAACTCAACCCTTTGTTTCTACAATCATTCCCGTGTTGAATGATCCAGAACGACTTCAACTTTGTTTGGAGGCATTAGAAAACCAGACTTATCCCAAACATCTGTATGAAGTTCTGGTGATTGACAATGGGTCAGATGACAGTATTGAGCCAGTCGTTCGCCAATTTAAGCAAGCGAAAATGCTCCTAGAACCTTCTCCGGGGTCCTATACCGCTCGCAATAAGGGAATTTTACAGGCTCAAGGTGAAGTTCTGGCCTTTACCGATGCCGATTGTATTCCCCATTCCGATTGGTTGGAAAAGGGAACAGCACATTTATTATCGGTTCCTAATTGTGGATTGGTGGGGGGTAAAATTCAGTTTTTCTTTAAAAATCCCAACCGTCCAACCGCTGCCGAACTCTATGACCAGTTTTTCTTTTTGCAGCAAGAATATTATCTGGAATATGAACAATTTGCTGCAACGGCCAATGTTTTTACTTATAAACAAGTGTTTGAGCAAGTCGGGTTATTTAACTCGACCCTGAAATCAGGAGGCGATCGCGAATGGGGAAATCGCGTTTTTGCTGCCGGTTATGCTCAAAGTTATGCCGCTGATGCTGCTATCTGTCATCCGGCCCGAAATTCAGTCCAACAACTCCAAAAAAAGGTGAGGAGAGTGGCAAGGGCTACTTATCATCTCAACCGCAATTGCCCTAATTTTCCCTGGGTTTTTCTCAAGTTTATCCTCTCAGACCTCAAGCCCCCCTTGCGAATTTGGTTGAGAATTGGCCAGAATAACCGGCCCAATGATTTCAAATATAAACTAGAGTTTATGGCTCTTTTAATCTGGATGAAGTGGGTTAAAGCCGGAGAAAAAATTAGGTTGCTTGTCACAGAATTTATGGCGAATCAGCCTGTCATTAAATTTACCAGTGCAGGTAACCAGAAGATGAGTCAAGCGAGAAAAAATCATGGATAATTCCAATTATGACATGATTACAGTACCTTTTTAAAAGTCGTCGGGGGATTTGCAAATAGTTATCCATTCTAACTCTAACTAGGGGTGGGCAGAAGTTTGTGCCATAATGCCAACTCCTATAAAACTGATTAAATGATTAAAAATTTAAAAAAAACCGAGCTGAACCATTACGGGATGAGAAAAACCCATGAGAATAGCCTTGATTGTCCGCCATTTTCCGGTATTATCCCAAACTTTCATCCTGAATCAGATTACCGGATTGATCGATCGCCATCATGAGGTGGATATTTATCCCCTAGAAGGTATCCCGGAAAAAAATCTGGAAAAGGTACACCCCGATGTAGAGAAATACAACCTCCTCGATCGCACCTATCCCTTACCGGAAATTAGCGCCAATTATGCCGTCCGTTGGCTGAATGGGGTGAAATTATTGGCCGCGAATTTCGCCAAAAATCCCGCCGTGGTGCTGCGATCGCTCAACGTTTTTAAATATGGCACCCCAGCAGCCACCTTCTGGTTACTCCATGTCGCCCTCCCCACCCTGGACAAAGAACCTTATGACATCATTCACTGTCAATTTGGGGACCTGGGATTACGGGGAATTTCTTTTCGAGATATCTGTTTCCCTGCGGCTAAATTAGTCACCACATTTCGCGGCTTTGATATTAGCCTCTACCTGCGAGAACAGGGCGAGGGTGTTTATGAACCCCTATTTAAAAACGGCGACTTTTTCATGACCAACTGCGACTATTTCAAACGAGAACTCATCCGCATTGGCTGTGACCCCAATCGCCTCGCCGTGGTCCGTTCTGGACTAGAACCTCGGGACTTTACCTTCTCTCCCCCTCATCCTCCTACGGATGGAAAAATCCGCATTGCCACCACGGGACGACTCAGTGAAAAAAAGGGAATTGAGTACGCAATTCGCGCCGTAGCTCAACTGGTTCCCGAGTATCCTAATTTAACCTATCAAATTATTGGTGATGGTCCTTTAAAAGCCGAATTAGCACAATTAATTGAAAAACTGGGCGTCAAAGATTCAGTCCAGTTACTCGGCTGGAAAACTCAGCCCGAAATTCAAGAGATTTTAGCCAACTCTCATCTATTTATGGCCCCAAGTGTCACCGCTGCCGATGGCGACTGCGATGCCCCGATTAACGTTTTAAAAGAAGCAATGGCGATGGGATTGCCTGTGATTAGTACCTATCATGGAGGAATTCCCGAATTAGTCCGAGATGGGATTTCCGGCTGTCTCGTTCCCGAACGAGATGCTCAAGGATTAGCTGAGAAAATCAAAGTTCTAATTGAGCATCCGGAACGGTGGGCGCAACTGGGTCAAGCGGGGCGGATGGAAGTAGAAAACCACTACAATATTAACCCCCTAAACGATCGCCTCGTGGATATTTATCAGCAGGCACTCAACGCCCCTCCAACCGCCCAATCTCCCCAACCCTCTCCCTTGATTCCCGTCCAAACCGAATAATCGGCGAGCCTTGATTTTTATCCAAAATTTGGACAATTCACTGAATTTACAATCTATAGTTTAAGGAGAAATTAACCATGACTGAACCTCAAGTGACCATAGTTGTTGTTCCTCGGGAACGATTTAGTTGCACCCGGGAATCCCTGGAAAGCATTTACCAATACACGGATATTCCCTTTAAATTAGTGTATGTGGATGGCAACTCTCCCGATGGAGTGCGCCAATATTTAGAAGAACAAGCCCGCTTGCACGAGTTTAACCTGATTCGAGTTAATCGCTATTTATCCCCGAATAAAAGTCGCAATATTGGGTTGAGTCAGGTTAAAACCAAATATGTCGCCTTCCTGGATAACGATGTTGTTGTCAGTCCCGGATGGTTGGAACGATTGATCGACTGTGCGGAAGAAACCAATGCCACCGTTGTTGGTCCTTTGATGTGTCAAGATAAACCCGTTCATGAAATCGTCCATTTTGCCGGAGGAGAGTCCCATATTTGGACGGACAACAATGGGGAACGTCCCCGACGCCGACTGCGGGAAAAAATGTATAAGCAAGGGAAGCGGGTGGCTGAAGTGCGCGACGAACTCCAGCGACATGAAACGGAATTAGCAGAATTTCATTGCGTTTTGGTGCGCCGTGCGATTTTCGATCGCCTCGGACCCCTGGATGAAGGGATGCTGAATACAAAAGAACATCTGGACTTCTGTATGACTGTCCGAGAAGCGGGGGAAACCGTTTATTTTGAGCCTGCCTCCCTGGTGACTTATGTTCCCGGTCCTCCCCTAGAACTGACCGATTTACCCTTCTATATGCTGCGCTGGAGTGATGCGTGGCAGTTGAATAGTTTACACCGCTTACGGGATAAATGGAATCTGGACGAAGATGCTTATTTTCAAATCAAGTATAAGCGGATGGGATGGCGGCGCAGAAAGTCAATTTTAATGCCGTTAAGTGAACGGTTGACGTTTGGGATTAAAAGTGGCTTTTTTGAGAAACGGATTCTCTTTCCGTTAGACAAATTGCTCAACCGTTACCTGAGCGATCGCTATGTCAAACAGCAATCTGAACCCATCCAAATTAAACCCGTTATAGCAACGGAAACTCAAACCGAGGAACAGAACGCCCCCACGCCCTCGTTATCTCGCTCTTAAGCGGTTTTTAGCATCCTGGAATCCTGCAAAAAAAGCGATTTTCCAGGGTGCGCTTGCCTCACCCGTTTCCCCTTCCAGTTCTTTCTTAATCTCCAGTCGGTAAACCCAATATGCGACCCGAATACATTTATACTCCCCAAAGCGAACTCCGACATCCGAAACGAATGTTCCGACAAATGTGGCGGGATTTGCTGGCAGCGCGATCGCTGGCATGGCGGCTGATGATTCGGGATATTAGCGCTCAATATCGCCAGTCCTTTCTGGGAATTGCCTGGGCGTTTATTCCCCCGATCGTCATGGCAGTAGGATTTACCCTAGCAGGAAATGCTAGAGCCATTTCCATTGGGGAAACCGATATTCCCTATCCCGCTTATGTCATGTTTAGTACCGCCCTGTGGCAAACCTTTGTGGAATCCTTACAAGGTCCTGTTCAAGCCTCAACTGATGCTAAACCCATGTTAGCCCGAGTCAAATTTCCCCGGGAAGCCTTAATCTTAGCCAAATTAGGAGAAGTCGGCTTTAACTTTGGCATCAAAATGATTTTAATTGTCACCTTATTTTTGATATTTAAGGTCCCAGTCAGTTGGACGGTCATTTTAGCGCCAGTTGCCTTAATCCATTTAATTTTACTCGGAACATTTTTTGGCGTTTTATTAGCCCCCCTGGGTCTTTTATATAAAGATGTTTCCAAAGGATTAACCATGCTTACGGGATTGTGGTTATTTGTCACCCCCGTGGTTTTTCCCGTTCCCCAAGAAGGAGCTTTTGCGACAATCGTTAAACTGAATCCCGTGACGCCCTTACTCGTCACCACGCGAGAGTTAGCCACCACAGGGATTTTATCCCAGCAGACTGGGTTTTGGGTTGCCAGCTTGTTCACGTTACTGGGATTAGTGGTAACTTGGGTGGGATTCAGAATTGCCTTGCCATTTGCAATCGAAAGAGTGAGTTCCTGATGATAGTTGAAGACTTGAAACAACAAAAGTTTACCCCTCCCGTTTCCGATGATTCTGATTTGTTGGTTTCGGTGGACAATCTTTCTAAGAAATTTTGCCGAAATCTAAAGAAATCTTTGTTCTATGGGGTGCGAGATATTGCTGCTGAATTAATCGGAAGTGGCAGAAAAAGCGAGGTGCTCCGGGAGGGAGAATTTTGGGCGCTGCGGGATATTGAGTTCCAACTCAGACGGGGGGAAGCCCTGGGATTGGTGGGAGCGAATGGAGCCGGAAAAAGTACCCTATTACGGATTATTAGTGGGTTAATCCATCCCGATACCGGCTCGGTAAAAATTAGAGGGCGAGTTGCGCCTTTAATTGCTTTGGGAGCAGGATTTAATCCGATTTTAACCGGGCGAGAAAATATTTATGCGAATATGTCGATTTTGGGATTACGCACCGGAGAAATCGAGGAACGCTTTGATGAAGTCGTAGAGTTTGCAGAAATTGCCGATGCCATTGATGCGCCGGTTCAAACCTATAGTTCCGGGATGGCGGCGCGATTAGGATTTGCTTGTGCGGCTCATATTAATCCAGATATTCTGCTGATTGATGAGGTGTTAGCCGTGGGAGATGTCAAGTTTAAAATTAAGTGTCATCGACGGTTGGCTGAATTGCGGGAAACGGGGACGGCTTTTATTTTGGTGTCCCATAATTCTCACAGTTTGCTGAATGTTTGCGATCGCTCGATTTATTTGAAAAAAGGTCAACTGATTACCTCCGGGGAAACTGAGTCGGTGATTCGCCACTATGAGGAAGACCTCTGTTTGAGTGGCACAGATAAGGCAACGGGCGCAATGGTACTCCCGCCCAAATCCCCCGAGGAAAGTATGGGGTTAGATATTACCCAGGTTTGTTTTAAAGATGAAGCAGGAAATATTTTGGATTTCATCAATTCTGGGGAACCGGCTTGTTTATCCGTAGAATGTCAATCATCCGGGTATTTTGAGAATGCCAATTTGGGGTTTTTACTCACCGGATTAGGAGGCGATCGCGAGTATGTGTTATATCTGACTACCGCCAGTGATAATGAGTTGATGGAAATCTCTCCCGGACGAGTGGAAATTCAGATGCAGTTGCCGCACTGCGGTTTAGTTCCCGGTGCATACAGTGCCAAGATTTATATCAGAACCGGGGTGAAATCCTTGGATATCGTCGAATCCTTTAGATTTACCGTCAAATCCAATAAAGTAACCAGCCGATGTCTGTTTTATCAACCCCGGAGTTGGAAAGTGTTGCATCATCAGGATTAGGGAATTGCAAAATATAAATCCTCCAACCGTTTAACTGAAAGGAAGATATCTGTAGGGGCGCAATGCGCAGGCCCTCCGGAGGGCCTGCGCATTGCG
>NZ_JAMXOT010000294.1 GCF_024220515.1 Oscillatoria sp. HE19RPO | reverse complement strand
GCAATGCTTGCGCCCCAGGGCGCAAGCATTGCGCCCCTACATTGACGGAGCTATTCCGTTGAGCAGTCACTACGAACGAACGTTTTGGAGATTTTATTTTTTGCAATCCCCTTACGCATTACCCCTAAATGTAGAGGCGATTCGCGAATCGCCTCTACATTCCTCGTGACTTGGCAGAGCCAAGTCATGCCTTTTTGGAGGCTCTGCCTCCTGTCCCTGAGTCAGCTTATAATAGGCGCTTAAGTTGCAATTTTTTCAGGTCATGGCTTTAGCTTTCCTCACGAGATTAATCCTCGAAAGGTGTATTTCTAAAGGCTATCCTCGATGGTTTGCCATGCTAATTTAGCTGCCCCAACCATACCGGCTTTGTTGCCTAATTCAGCGACTAAAACCTGCAAATTAGGCCGACAAACTGGCAGAACTCGGCGTTCAATTTCTGCGATCGCCCCTGGAATAAAAAATTCCGCACTGGCACTAATTCCACCGCCAATGATGACTGCCTCTGGGGTCAGCACATAAATTAAACTCGCTAATCCGGCCCCCAAGTGATGTCCATACCCTTCCCAAAACTCCAACGCCTGCCGGTTGCCCGATCGCGCCGCATGACCCAGTTCTTCTGGAGTCGTCCGACTCGCCCGTTGAATCGCCTGCACCGAGGCATACTGTTCTAACGAGCCTTTATTCCCACTATTACACTCCGGACCATACAAATTAATCGTAATTAATCCTAACTCCCCTGCCGCCCCAGTATGGCCCGTAAACAACTTCCCATCGAGGATAATTGCACCACCAACCCCAGTCCCCAGGGTGAGCAAAATCAAATTACGAAACTGACGCCCGGACCCTAACCAAGCTTCTCCCAATCCGGCACAGTTGGCATCATTGGCGAGAATCACAGGTTTGCCCGTTTTTTGGGATAACCATGAACCCAGGGGGACATCCTGCCATCCATCCAAATTAATCGCCACTTTGGCAATCTGACCCGTGGCATCCACCGGACCCGGTGTCCCCACCCCGACTGCCCGACATTGATTGTTCGGGTCCACTTGCGCGATCGCATCCACCAGCACTTGCAAGACAGCCTCTGGGGTCGCCGGTTTCGGAGTCTCTACAGACCAAGATTCATTACAGGTCCCATCCGCTTCAAATCGTCCTAATTTAATCGCCGTCCCGCCTAAATCAATTCCAATGACGAAGGGGGTATTGTCATTTGTCATTTGTCATTTGTCCTTGGTCGTTTATTCTCGTTAAGGGTATTCCAACAAATAAATCATCCTTGCTTTGATACGATCGCACCTAACAAGGCTCTTTTAGCCCGCGCAGGCACCGCTTTGTCCTGTGAGCCTCCAGGCTTCAGCCTGCGGGTTTTTTGAAGGTTTTATTTTTTGGAGTTCCCTAACCGAAAAATTGGGCTATTCCTGCCGCATTTTCGGATTAACAAATTCGTTTAATCCTTCTCCTAAGAGGGACAATCCTACCACCATTAAGGTCATGGTACAGCCGGGGAAGAAGGCCGTCCACCAAATGCCGGTGGGTAAGGCATCGAGGGCTTGACGGAGGTCATTTCCCCATTCGGGGACTTGTTCGGGGAGTCCCAATCCGAGGAAGCCTAATCCTCCCAGGATCAAGATGGCATCAGCAGCGTTGAGGGTAAAGAGGACCGGGACGCTTTGAATTACGTTTAAAAACAGGTAACGGGAGAGGACACGCCAGGTTGAGGCCCCCATTGCTTGGGCGGCTTCGATAAAGAGTTCGGTTTTGACGCTGACGGTGTGATTGCGGACGACGCGGTAATACTGGGGAACGTAGGCAATACTCAGGGCGATCGCTGCGTTAAAGATGCCTCTGCCGACGACAAAGGCTAAGGTAATCGAGAGCAACAATCCCGGCAAGGTGTAGATTGTGTCCATTAAGAATAAGAGGGTCCGGTCTAATTTGCCCCCTAAATAGCCACTGACTAACCCCAGGGGAACCCCGATCGCCATACTTAAGGCGGTTGCTAAAATCACGACTTGCCATGCCACACGAGACCCCATCAAGGTCCGGCTGAACACATCATATCCGAGGCGATTGGTGCCAAACCAATGGTCCCAGGAGGGGGCGTCATGGATGGGATGACTCAAAAATTCTGTGGGGTCCGTTAGCCATCCCCAGGAGATTAATAGGGGAGAGAATAGGGCAATGAACACGAACATTAAGGTAATTGCTAATCCCACTCCCATCATTTGCATGGATAAGTTGGGACCGTGGGACGATCGCATGAATCGAGGAAGTCGCAGTTTTTGGGTAGTCATGAAGGGGAGTAAGGGAAGGGTTATTTTATAAAACCCGCAGGCTGAAGCCTGGGGCTATACGGACGAAGCCTGCCTACGCAGGCTACAAGAGAAAACCGACTTTTCCTACTCAGATTTGGAATGGTACTAAATCTGGTTATCAAAGACCTACTTAACGATGAACAGCCCGCGCAGGCGGGCTTCGTCCGTATAGCCCCAGGCTTCAGCCTGCGGGCGGGCGGGCGGGCGGGCGGGTGTGGGATTAAAACTCAAACCGCTGGCGATCGCTGGACCAACGTTGCAAGTTGTACCCATTGCTGCCTTCTACCACTAAGACGGGAAGTCCGCCACTGGGTAGATCGGCAATGCCGGTGATGGCTTGGGTATCGGCGGTGGAGAGTTCACTGTAAATCAGCGCCCCCTGTTCATCAAAAATTAATGTGCGGGTCCGGTAGGCGGAATGGGCGAATCCGGGGGATGGCACTAAGGCATCACTCCGTAGGGTAATCACCGCGTCGGGCCAGTTGTTGCCGGTGAGGTCCGTGGATTGGACGAACCATCCGCCCAGTTGGGTGAGCATTTGTTCCTGGGAGGGAACTGGGCCCAGGGGGACCTGTCCAGCAGTTTGCAACTCCTGCCACAAGGAAGGCAGTAGCATCTCGACCCATTCGGGATCATCCCGTTGCAATTGTTTGAGGGTTTGGGGTGTGGGCGATCGCCATTGTAGGGCAGCCTCGGTCAAACTCAAGGGTTTAGACACGCCTGACCCAATTTCTGGGGTGGGAATGGCATTGCTGGTGGTCAGCAGGAGTAAGTTTCCCCCGACTAACCGCAATCCCTTGACGGTCCCTACGGTGGTTTTTTGGTCGCCATTGGGCATCCAGACGCCGATTTGAATCTGGGGGTCGTTGTGCAATCCCAACTCTTTCCAGAGATGATTTCCCAGGGCGGATTTGGGGAGATTAATATCTTTGAAGGGGGCCTGTCGCCAGCGCCGGGAGTCGTTAAACCCACTGACTTCCACTTGATACCAGACTTGTCCCGATTGCAGTTCTAAGGGTTGGCTGCCTTGGGGGCGAATCCAGTCCTCGGGATTAACTTGGGACAGCATGGAAGCAGTCCCGAGGATTTGACTTTTATGGGTTTTGAGGTTTTCGGCGTAGGTGCTGGCATTAGCGCGGGCATCGAGCAAATTATAAATGCGATCGCGCAGTTGGGCGGTATTTTGGGCTTGTTCTTCCAACCAGGCCACGGCTTCGCTGTCATTGTAGCGGGCGGCTAAGACTAATGCCCCCCAGGCTTTGGCATCAGCTTGGCTGGGGTTGACTTGAACGGCGGTTTCGATGCGATTCCACAAGGCAACGGTCTCATCGGTGAGTAAGCTTCCCATGTCATCCCCGAGTTTAAGCTGTAACTCATACACCTCTAAGGCTTTTTTCCAGTTGCCATCAATCAAGGCGGTGAGGATTTGCTGGGGGGGTTCCATGCCGGTGGCGTTGGCTTGGGTTTGGGTGATTTGGGCATGGTACTGGAGCACATCCAGTTGGGCTTGGGCGGCTGGGGACCAGTTTGAACCGGAACTGTCTTGTTTGAGGGAGGCCATTAATTCCCAGGCGGCAGACCATAAGCCAGTTCTGGCTAAAAGGAGGGCATCTCGGTAGGCGCGGGAAGTAAGGAAGGGTTCGATGAGGGAGATTTCCTCTAGGCGGATGGGGTTGAGGAAAAATTGGACAGGTTTGATTTGATAGATTTGGAACTGGGGTTCCAGGCCGAGGGTGCGATCGATGACCAGTTCTGGGTCCTTGCCTCCGGTGATTTCTTGCCATTTGGGGAGATGACCGGAGGGACTCACCCAGTTGGTCATTTCGCTGAGGTGAAAGGTTTCGGGGTTGTAGTGAATGATTTTTCCGTAGGCGATTTTGCGGTTGCCGAAGCTGCGATCGCTGTGTAAATTCAACCAATTTCCCAGTTCGGGGCCGTTTTCCAAGGCGTCTAAGCGGGTCAGGGGTTGAGGGCCAACGCTGACAGTAGCGGCTTCGCTGTCGCTTAAGGTGGGAACGATCGCCGATGGGTCGGGTCCGGTGATTTCTAGCTGGTTGAGGAGTTGATAGTAAGGCTGGGGGTCACTGGGATTGTCGGGATTGAAGACGGGGCGATAAACCCGGAGTTCGGCGAGGGCTTGACAAGGGGCGGCATTGGCGTCATTGGCTTCTGGAGTCCCGGCACAGGGGATTTCCATCATCACCGGCATGAGGAGTTGCTGTTGGGCTTTGGAATGGGTCGGAGTTGAGGTTTGGGGTGGGGAATCCAGGGGGAGGGTGGATGCCGGAATCAGTCCTGCTTCTCGAATTTGGTCGGTGATGGCCTGGAGGGTTTGGGGGGCTTCTTTGTTGGCGATCGGGACTTGGGAGGCGGCAGGTAACCAGGATTGTACCCAGTTGATGGAGGCGGGATCAACAATTAGGCGCACGCTTAACCATGCGCCGCAAAAGAATAAGGTGGTACTGCCGGTGATGGCGGCGATCGCACTCAATCCATTACCGGGTTTGGGGTCCGGGGGGCGATCGCCTTTCCGGGTTCGAGAGACTGGGGGAGTTTTCCGAGGTGGCGACACCCGATCGCGATCGGGTCGCGTTCGCGATTTCGCAGCAGGCGATTTAGGCACGGGTTTACGCGATGGCCGGTTCGCGGTGGCCGGACTCAAAGGTGCTCGCTTGCGAATAGGGTTGTTCATCCGAGATCTCAAAGGTAAGGGGGATAGGTTTCTAGGACGCTGGATCGACCCAATCTGAATTGAAGGTGTTGCTATCCTATCAGGATTTGCGGGCGGATAATTGGCATAATAAGCTGGCGTAGCGACTTCCGGCCACGTCCCAGGTATAATCCTGTTCTACGAGTCTTCGGGCATTCACGGATAATTGGTCTCGTAAACGTCGGTCTTCAAATAAACGCCCGATTTCAGCTACATATTCGGTGACTTCGTTGGCCCGTAATGCCCGTAAGGGGACGTTGGGTCCATCCACGCTTAACCCTTCTAATCCGCGATCGCTGGCAACCACGGGAGTTCCAGCGGCCATTGCTTCTAGGGTTTTATTTTTAATTCCATATCCCGTTCGCATGGGAATCACGCAGACGGTTGCTTGGTGCAAATATTCGGCGATCGAAGGAACCTGACCTGTGACGGTCACTCCGGGTTGGTTGGCCAGTTCTTGGACTTCGGCCACGGGTCGGGCCCCCACGAGGGCCAGGGTGGCATCGGGATACCGCAGACGGACTAAGGGAAAGACTTCTAAGGCTAAAAATCTGACCGCATCAATATTGGCTAAAATATCCATTGCCCCCACGAACACCAGGCGATGTCCCCCGGGATCGACTTCGCGAACGGGAAACATTTCTAAATCCACGCCATTGGGGATGACGGAAATATGGGCATTGGGAGTTAAGTCTTTGATGTGCTGTTGGTCGTCTGTTGTGGTGACGACTATCCCGGAAAATTTAGAACAGTAGCGTTGTTCATACTTTTGCAGGAGGGGCAGTTGCAGGCGATCGCGCAGGGTATTTTCTGAGGTGTTGGTTTCCAGCAGTTGCCGACAGGTTCCATACACGGAACTGTGAATATCTACGACACTGGCGATCGCCGAGGACCACTCGGGACGGACATAAATCTCGTTTACACTATGCTCGCAGGTGATCGCAAATTCTGAATTCTGCCCTTTCTCCATCACCGATTTCACGTAATCATCCACCCAATGCTGCATTTTGGCCGAGTACCGAGACAGGACGTTAGGGGGTGTTCCCTGACTCAGAAATTTGGCGAAGCGCTTCACTTTTCCTAACTGTCCCTGTCCTGCATTTGCACCCGGAGAGGGGAAAATCGCCACATCTTGCACCCACTCGCGCAACCGTTCCACTTCCGCATCGGTGACATCGGGCGATCGCTGGGTCACTAAACTGACATGATGGTGCTGACTCAGATATTTCATTAAGTTAAAAGTCCTCACATGGGTTCCCCCAAGTGTGGGTGGATAGGGAAAGGTGCAAGATATCATTAAAATTTTCATACCATCATGAACCCTTAATCCGGTAAACTACTATAATAATCAAACGATAACATGGGTTATTCCCAATCCTCCTTATTATGAGGTTTCTTCTCGCATTCCGCTCTCAATGCGGGTAATGGAACGGTATCAGATTCCACCGATTCGTTGGCTATAACGAATCTAAATCATTCCGGTTGGGAAACTTCCCCAACGACCCTGAATATTCTCCCTAAAAAGACTGTTCCAGAATTATCCCACGGATTGAGCCTCCTTATCCTACAGGACTTAGGCAGATTTTAAGAATCCACCCTAAATGTAGAGGCGATTCGCGAATCGCCTCTACATTGTACGTTTTGCCTTCCCCAATTGCGTAAGTCCTTGCAAAGCAATAGACTTTTTACCAACAAGAAGATTTTGCCCTCAGTCTAATTTATTCCTATTTCTAGTGGGAGCATCTCAATTTGGCAAAGAGACCTAACCCCCCAGCCCCCTTCCCTACGAGGGAAGGGGGAGCAAGACTTGTAAATTTCCCTTTTAGGCAAAATTGAGATGCTCCCTTTCTAGTTTCTAGCAATAGGAATAAATTGAAATGCTGATTACGCTGTAAATCCGCCATCAATCACTAATTCAGCCCCGGTTACAAATTGAGATTCATCTGAGGCTAAATACAGAATGGCTAAAGCAATTTCTTCCGGCTTTGCAAATCGTTTTAAGGGGGTATGTTCCGCTAACTTCTCCCATAATTCCACTTCGGTTCCCGCTTGTTCTTTCCAGCTTTCCCATCCTTCCATCCTCGACCACATCGGTGTCATTACGCCACCGGGTAGCACGGTATTCACCCGAATTCGGGGTTCAGATTGAGCCGCTTCTAAGGCGGCACATTTAGAAAATAAGCGCACTCCGGCTTTACTGGTAGAATAGGCTGAAGCCCCGGGGCTTGCTTTAAATCCAGAGGCGGAGGAAACATTAATAATGCTACCCCCACTGCCCTGCTTCATCGCGATTATCCCATATTTTGTCCCCAAAAATACCCCATCTAAATTCACCGCCATCACTTGCCGCCATTGGGCTAAGTTCATGTCAGTAATAGACTGGGCAACGGATATCCCGGCATTGTTGACTAAAATATCCAGTTGCCCCCATTCGGCTAATACCCATTCTATCCCTTTTTGCCACTGATTTTCATCGGTAACATCCAGTTGAAACCACAGGGTTGGACATCCTTGTTCCCGCAGTTCTGAGGCGGTTTGGGCGGCTTTTTCTTCATCAATATCGGTGACGGCAACCCTTGCCCCTTCTTGTGCCAAAATGATGGCCGTTGCCCGCCCAATTCCCGAACCTCCACCCGTAACCCAAGCCACTTTTCCTGTAACTCTGCTGTTTGTCATTGGTTGGTTGTCATTGGTCATTTGTCATTGGTCATTTGTTGGTTGTCATTTGTCATTGGTCATTTGTTGGTTGTCATTTGTTGGTGAGTAGAGGGATGATAGATGGATGAATGAGGGGAGGGGAAACGACTGAAGTCGTTACTACGAACATCTCCCCCATTTTCCCTCAACTTTTCCCTTTCCCTTCCGGTAAGATAGGACGATTTTGATAGGGCATTGGAATATACTGAACTGTGGGACGGGCTGCTTTAGCTTGGGGATATAAATCCATTAACTCATAGATAGAATGGGGTAACCCTACGGTGATGGGTAAACCCATTTCTGTTGCTTCTTCTACGGTAATCGGATAATCATGAGTCACTTGACCTGTGGTGAGTTTATCAATGATGGTATCAATATCTTCTGGGTTGATTTTTTGGACTGGAATATTATCTTCTAAGAGGGTGCGAACAAACCGCTGGACTTGCGCGATCGCCTTGCGAGCAATATCTGCCATAATCAGGGTTTGGTCGTCAATTTCTGAATGGGGCTTATCTTCTAAAACTTGGAGAATACTGGCCGCTGGCGAGGTTCCTAACTGCGGGTCAACGGGACCGAGAACGGCATTTTCATCCATGATAATTTCATCGGATGCTAGGGCCAGCATGGTCCCCCCACTCATGGCATAATGAGGAACAAATACTGTGACTTTTCCCTGATGACGAATTAAAGCCCGGGCAATTTGTTCGGTTGCTAAAACTAATCCCCCTGGCGTATGCAAGATTAAATCAATGGGAACATTCGGGGGAGTCAGGCGAATCGCCCTGAGAATTTGTTCGGAGTCTTCAATGCTGATATACCGCGACAAAGGAATCCCTAACAAATTAATGGATTCTTGGCGGTGAATCAGGAGAATAACCCGGCTATTTCGTTGCTGTTCAAATTTGGAGATAGCTTGATAACGGCGGGTTTCAATCTGACGCTTTTGCCACAGGGGTTGCAAGGAGGCGAGTAAGAAAAAAATCCAAATAAAATCAAAAAAATTAAAGTCCATATTCATGTAGTAAACCCTTAAAACAAGCGGCTATTCCTGGTATTTTAGTCTAAATACTGAAAATTTGGACCCGATGGGGGCGATCGCCGACTTCCGGTCTAGGTTGAAATTATCGCCAGTTTCGATGGGATGATTGAAGGGGTAAGGGTTCCAGGCGGCCATTTCCCCTGGGAGGCGATCGCCTTGGCAATTCTGGGAGCTCTCAGGGTCTCCCTGCAATTTAAACTGGTATTAGAGGTTTTGTCCTTTATTGTCGTTGCCAATCCAGTTAGGGGGAGCACATGGAAGTGCAGGAGCTCAAGTTTCTGCTAGATTTACTAGGGTTTCCCGATTATCGGGCAGCCATCACCCAGATTAAACCAAATCCGAAAACCAAGGCGGCAGAACGCGATAGCCTCTGTCGTACCCTCGCCGATCGCCAGTTAGTCGGATATGCCGAGGAGATTTTGACCTTTGCGATTTCTCCCGCAGGAAAGTCGCTGCTGCAACTCGACCCCACCCGCTTGCCGATCGCGGACGCAGAGGTGGCCATCCTAACCGCTTGTGCTGAGTCTACCATCACTCCGGCACAAACCAACCTAGCGGCAGCAACCGGGCAATCTGTGATTCAAGGGTTAGCAGAAAAGGGATTAATTAAGGCGGAAAAAACCCAAATTACCGAGGTCTGGTTGACATCCCGAGGACAGGAATATCTCCGGGAAGAGTACAATCCCAGTGGGACATTACCCGTGGTTAGTTTGGATATGCTGACGAATTATTTGCGCTTCTTGCGGAAATCATTGCGATCGCCAGAAGAGTCTGTTTCCCCCCATTCCTCCCCAGCAAAAACCCCTCCGTCATCATCAGAGGCGATCGCACCTAAACCCTTATCCGATGATGAGATTGTCCGTCTCATTCAGCAGTTAGACCGGGAATTAGCAACGGATAACTATTTGCCGATTTTTCATCTACGGCAAAAGTTACAACCGCCCTTGTCCCGAGAAGAGTTTGACCGCACACTCTATCGCTTACAACGGAACGATCGCATTGAGTTAAGTTCTTTACAAGAGGCCATTTCTTACAGTCCGGACCAAATAGAATTGGGAATTCCCCAAGATATCGGCGGCCCTTTGTTTTTTATTATTGTTACTCAATAAATTAAAAATAGGTCATCACAAACAACCCAAGACATCCCACCCCCTAATCACATAAGACTAATGACCAATGACAATTGACTAATGACCCATGACAACTGACAACTGACCCATGACAACTTAACCAAAGAAACTCTTATGGCAACACTCGAACAAATCATTCAGCGAGAACCGAATCCTTTTGATGCGGAAACCTTTTGGTCTGGCAACTTTTGGCAGGAGAAACAAAATCCGGCGTTTACGGTTGATTCCATTCACCAAGAGGCGATCGGTCAAATTGAAACCTTACTCAATCAGGTGGCGGAGGACCATCGCACTCGCACCGTTTTACTAGAAGGAGAAACCGGGTCCGGCAAGTCCTATTTATTGGGCAGAATCAAGCGAATTCTCAATCGCAAAGCCTTTTTTGTTTATATCGAACCCTTTACCGCCAGTGACTATATTTGGCGGCATATTCTCCGGTACACGGTGGATAGTTTATTGGAAGTTCCCGAGGGAGAACAAGATTCCCAATTGATTTTGTGGTTGAAAGGGTTATCAGAGTTTGAACATCGCAGTCTCATGGATATGATTCGTGGCGATCGCCAGGTGTTTATCCGGAATCTGCGAGATAACTATCCCACAGGAATCTATAATGCCAATGAGTTCTTTGGCGTCCTCTATGACTTGACTAATCCTAAATTTTCTAATCTCGCCTGCGAGTGGTTACGCGGGGATGATTTAGATGAAGAAAGTCTCAAAATCCTCCGCGTGCAACATTCCATTGATAGCGAAGATGCAGCCCAAAAAATCCTGGCAAATTTTGGCAGAATTTCCGCTGAAACCCTGCCAATTGTTCTCTGTTTTGACCAATTAGATAATATTGCCCGATTGCCCGATGGATTGATTGATTTACCTAGCTTATTTGGGGTAAACTCCGTCATTCACACCCAAAAGTTAAAAAACTTTCTGGTGATGATTAGCATCATTACCGATACTTGGAAACAAAATGCCTTTCGCATCCAAGCAACGGATAGAGACCGACTCGATGCCATTGTGCAACTCAAACAAATTAGTTTGTATCAAGGGGAGGCACTTTGGGCGAGTCGTTTGTCGATTTTGCATCGGCAATCTGCTACCCAACCCCCTTCTAATTTGTATCCCCTCAACCGAGAAAAGTTAGAGGATAAGTTTCCTGGCGGGAAAACTCGTCCTAGAAATGTCCTGATGTTGGGAAGACAATTATTTCAGGACCACAAGTTAGAATTAATGCGCGATCGCCAGGACTATATTGATGTAGAATATACCCAAGTTTTAGATCAACAATCCTCCCATTCCTCCGAACAGGCGATCGATGTTTCAGAAGCGCCCAGTTTACCCCCAACTGCTGAAACTAAAGCCGATTTACTGGCAGCGTTCAAGTTGTTATGGTTGCGGAAATTTACGCAAACTCAGGAGAGAATTTCTCGAATTCGACAGTTTTCTTCCCCGGAACTAATCGCCATGTTAGGGGAAGTATTAGAAGCATTATCCGTCCAAGAGGTTAAGCTTCGCTTCCTGGATAGTCGCACTTATAGCAGTTATTCTTTAAGCTATCAATTCCCGGGAACTTCAGAAACCGTTGGGGTTGCCTGGAGTGAAGATGCCAACTTGACGAAGTTTTGCAATTTTATGAAAGTCTGCCTAGAGGCGATCGCAGCGAAACAATGCCACAGGTTGCACCTGATCCGCGAAGAAAGTATCGGCAATCCCAACAATACTGGATATAGAATCTATAGCGATATTTATCGGGATTCTCGTCATCAGCATCTCAAACCGGACTTGCTGTCAGTTCATTATTTAGTCACCTATCACAGCTTAGTCAATGATGCCTGTGGAGGCGATTTAATTGTCGCCGATGCTACCCCGAATTTAACCGAATTGCAAACCCTGATTCGAGAATCCAAAATTTTGCAATACTGTCCCCTGTTGCAAAAATTAGAACTGGTCCCGAGTCTCCCCATTGGCGAAGCAACTCGGGAATTGTGGCAACCTGTGGAGGATTTTCTGTTAAATCGGGCCATCAATCAACAATGTATGGCCCGCCAACGGTTATCTCAAGAAGCGATTTTGCAATTTTCCCATATTAACGAATCTGAAGTTCATCATTTAATTGAACATCTTTGCGAAAATCATCCGGAAGTTGCCATCCTCAATCCTGATGCCAAACTGGAAGATCAGTTAGTCTATTTGGTCAACACGAAGCGATAACTCCACTTGCGATCGCCTGAAGAGGTGCGATCGCCTCTGGACAAAATTGCACCCCATTACACCCTGTATTCTCTCACTGAGGAGTCCGCCGTGGCATCTATTGACCGCCTGATTCAAGAATCCGTTAACCCCTTTGATTCCACCACCTTTAGACCGGGCAATTTTTGGCAAGAAGACCAAAATTCCGCCTTTACCGTTGATTCCATTCATCAAGAAGTCTTAACGGAAATTACCTCCGTCGTCGATCAGGTCACCCAAGACCATCGAACCCGGACAATTCTCCTTTCCGGAGATTCCGGGTCGGGAAAAAGTTATCTTTTAGGACGGATTAAAAGTACCCTCAATTCCCAGGCATTTTTTTCCTATATTGGACCTTGGCCGGAAAGCGACTTTATTTGGCGGCATACCCTCCGCAATACCGTCGATAGTTTAATGTATGTTCCCCAGGGTCAAACCGAATCCCAACTGTTACTTTGGCTAAAAAAACTAGCCGTATTTCAAGATAAAAGTCTCATGAAACGGGTGTTCGGGGAACGGCAACTGTTTATTCGCAAATTAAAAGGCACTTATCCTGCCGGAATTTATAACGCCAATGAGTTCTTTGGCGTTCTCTATGACTTAACCAATCCCAAATTATATCCCCTCGCTTGTGAATGGCTGAAAGGAGATGATTTGGACGAAGCGAGTTTAAAACTGTTGCGGGTCAAACGGTCCATTGATTCGGAAAATGCCGCCCAGCAAATTTTATCTAATTTTGGCAAAATTGCCTCCGCAACTCAGCCGATGGTTTTATGTTTTGATAACTTAGATAATATTGACCGAGGAATCGATGGATTAATTAATTTGCAGGCATTATTTAACGTCAATTCGATTATTCATAACCAAAAACTCAGAAATTTTGTTATTATTATTAGTATCATTACCAATACCTGGCAGCAAAACTATAAACGGATTCAACCGGCGGATTTAGCCCGAATTGATACAAAAATTCGCCTGAGTGCGATCGACCTCAATCAAGCTGCCGGATTGTTGGCGATGCGATTGTATCCCTTACACCAATTAGCCGCAACTCCACCCCCATCCCCCATCTATCCCATCACCGAACAAGATTTAGAGGCAAAATTCCCCGGGGGGAAAACCTTACCTCGGTTTACCCTCCTCCTGGGAAGACAACTATTTCAAGAGGCGAAACAACAGGAAGGAACAAGAACCGAAACTATCATCTCACCTTCCGCCAACGAAGTCACTGCGGCCTTTCACCTCGTTTGGGTCAAGGAATTTAATAAAACCCAGGATAAAATCACCCGCTTGCGCCAATTTTCTGCCCCAGAATTGATGCAAATGGTCCGAGAAGCCCTGGAAGCATTAAATGTGAGTGGGATTCAACAAAAACTCTTACCCAGTCCCACCTACGCCAGTTATTCCCTCAGCTATCACCTGCCTGCACAA
>NZ_JAMXOT010000293.1 GCF_024220515.1 Oscillatoria sp. HE19RPO | reverse complement strand
ATTAAAAATTAGAAATTAGGAGCGAATCATTATGGCACTGATTATCACGGGCAAAAAATTCATTCGCGATTTGGAACAAAACGGGTCCTTGGCGCTGTATGTGCCTTTGGAAGGGGGTTTTGAGGGTCGCTATCAACGGCGAGTTAGAGCTGCCGGTTATGTCACCGTGAATCTATCCGCCCGAGGATTAGGGGATTTAGCGGCCTATTTAACCGGAGTGCATGGGGTTCGTCCTCCGCACCTGGGCAAAAAAGACGTCCGAACTTATTTTATTCCGCCCATCGTGACTTCGCAATTGGAGCAGTTACCCCCCAAAGCTAAAGGATTGGTGGTGTGGTTGATTGATGGAATCGTTCTTTCTAATCAAGAGTTGTCCTATTTAACGGAGTTGCCGAAGATTGAACCCCGGGTGAAAGTCGTGGTGGAAGTCGGTGGCGATCGCCAGGTAACCTGGAATCCCCTCAAGGATCTGTTGGTTCCGGCTCGCGCCAGCTAAGATCGGGAATTATTCACCTTGTCTTAAAAGACGCGAGCGATCGCGTCTATATTTAATCCCCAGCACTTTCGCGGTTTTCTGGGATTGAGTTAAGCTATCAACAGGAGGAGAGTGGGGCGATCGCCAACGGATGACTCAGACGAGTGCCCCACTCTTCCTCGCCTGATTTGCTGATTATTTAGGGCTATTCTGATGCTAGATAACCGCGATTATACACTGATTATTGACAAAAGTGGCAGTATGTCCACCCCGGACCAACGGGGAGGACGAACCCGATGGCAAGAAGCACAGGAGTCTACCCTAGCATTAGCCCGCAAATGCGAAGAGTTAGACCCCGATGGCATCACCGTTTACGTTTTTTCAGGCCGGTTTAAGCGCTATGACAATGTAACAGCGGCTAAAGTTGAGCAGATTTTCCAGGAAAATGAGCCAGCGGGTCGCACCGACTTAGCTGGGGTTTTACAAGATGCGCTGAATGATTACTTTAAACGAAAATCTGCGGGTCAAACCCAACTGAATGGGGAAACAATTTTAGCCATCACTGATGGCGAACCGGACGATCGCAAAGCGGTGATGAAAGTGATCATTGAAGCCTCTCGCCAAATTGATAAAGATGAAGAATTGGCGATTTCTTTCATTCAAATTGGCAACGATCGCACGGCCACTCAATTTCTCAAAGCCTTGGATGATGATTTGATTAATGCCGGGGCTAAGTTTGATATCGTGGATACCTTAACCATTGATGACATGGAAGAAATGACTTTGACCGAAGTTTTGATGAATGCCATCATCGATTAATTGACGAGCAGCTTATCCTCCCTGAAGGCTGGGCTGCGGCCTGACTTAGAAACCTTAATGAACTCAGGAAAGAGTCCGGTGATGCTCCGCCAGGTTTCTGAAGAATTTAGGTTATTTTATCTAAAGTGAGATGCCTTTATCAACTCGCTTTCATCCAATGCAGTTTAATTGATTCAACGAAAAAACATCATGGTAGAAAATCGCGACTATACTCTAATCATCGATAAAAGTGGTAGTATGTCTATCCCGGATCAACCCGGGGGGAAAACCCGATGGCAAGTGGCTCAGGAATCTACCCTAGCCTTAGCCCGAAAATGTGAAGAATTTGACCCGGATGGAATTACCATTTATTTGTTTTCTGGACGATTTCAACGCTACGATAATGTGACCGCAGCCAAAGTCGATCAGATTTATCAAGAAAATGAGCCGATGGGACGGACTAACTTAGCAGCAGTCCTCCAAGATGCGGTTAATCAGTATTTTCAGCGCAAATCTTCCGGTCAAACGAAACCCAATGGAGAAACCATTCTTGTGGTAACTGATGGGGAACCAGACGATCGCAAAGCGGTGATGGAAGTGATTATTAAAGCCAGCCGCCAGATGGATCGGGATGAAGAATTAGCCATTTCCATGATTCAGGTGGGGAACGATGCCCAAGCGACGCGCTTTTTAAAGGCATTGGATGATGATTTGCAAGGCGTGGGAGCCAAGTTTGATATCGTAGATACGATTACGATGGATGATATGGAAGAAACGCCTTTGAAAGAGGTGCTGTTGCGGGCGATCGTTGATTAAGTTGCAGTAATTTCATTCAATTCCCGCTCCATCGGGAATCTCACTTGTTTTAATTTTTGAACGGAGAAAACCGAGACCATTATGTTAGAAAATCGAGATTATACGTTGATTGTGGATAAAAGCGGGAGTATGATGACCCCCGATGGCGGCGGGAGCAAAACTCGCTGGTCCTCGGCAGAAGAGTCTACCTTTGCTTTAGCCGCGAAATGCGAACAGTTAGATGCCGATGGGATTACAGTCTATCTGTTTTCCGGGCGCTTTCAACGGTATGATAATGTCACTTCGGCGAAAGTCGCCCAAATTTTCAAAGAAAACGAACCCTCTGGGAGAACTGATTTGGCATCGGTTTTACAAGATGCGGTGAATCATTATTTTCAAAATAAAGCGTCGGGTCAGGCGAAATCCGGTGAAACAATTCTGGTGATTACCGATGGAGAACCGGACGATCGCAAGGCAGTGATGCGGGTGATTGTCGAGGCGACTCGTCAGATGGAACGGGATGAAGAGTTAGCTATTTCTATGATTCAGGTGGGAAATGATACCCAAGCCACACGGTTTTTAAAAGCCTTGGATGATGAGTTGGAAGGGGTAGGTGCGAAGTTTGATATTGTTGATACGATTACCATTGATGAGATGGAGGATTACACCTTGTCGGAGGTGTTACTGAAGGCGATTAGCGATTAAATTTGCCCAATTTTATTGTTCCTCGGCTTTTGCCTCCTGTTTGCAAATGGGACAAATTTAATCGGTAACCCCCTGAGTATAAGGTTAGAAACCGGGTTTTTTACAGAATTTCTGCTATTGAGCCATCAATCTGCGCCAAAAACCCGGTTTCTTGTCCCTGGGTTCTCATCCGGAACCGATGAAAAGATAGAATTTTGTATTTAAAATAAAATAAACGGGAGTCGTCCTAAGTTGTCCGATGAGGAAAGTTGGAGAGGAAGTAAAAAATGGATCCAATTGAAAAGTTATTAGAGCAAATCAAGGCAGAAACTGAAAATCCGGGGCCGAAGTCGCCGGATCAAGGGAAGGCAAACCCAGCACCCAAAGCGGCCAATTCGCCACCTGCCAATCCTCCCAAGTTGATGTATAATTTAGATAGTTTGTTAGACAAAGTGGAGTCAGAAGCGAAGGCCCCGAAAGTCCAGCCTTCGGTGAAGGTTAAGCCGATCGCCTTGGAGTCAACTTCTCCGAGAGTGGGTGGACATTTAGATCAGTTATTTGGGGATGTCAAGCAGGAGTTTGAGGCGCGAGAACAGGCGGAACAACTCCAACGAGAACAGGAACGTCAGGAAGAGGCGAAAAAGCTGGAACGTCTCAAGCAGAAACAGCGTGAAGCATTAGCCAAACGAGCACAGGAGTGGTTGAAAAAGCTAGATCCTTATTCTGATGAAGGGTTTTGGTTCGGACAATTTGCGGAACATTACTCATCGAAGTTGGAGGCAGCGATCGCCTATTTAGAAGCAACCCCATCGCAGAAACGAGGAGAGGGGTAGAGGCATTTTCCCAGACCGGGGAAGGAATTCCCACGCTAGATATAGAGTCAAAAGCCTGGGATTTCGCTAAATCTGGAAATGTTGGCCAGTCGCCCTTAACCTTAAGCGGCAACCGCAACAGCCTTAACCCATTGCTGCCAACTCTTCCTTGAGAAATAAATTAGTGTAAGCTATCCCCATTTGCAACCGCTCGGATTAGCATAGAGGGGTGAGCAACTTGAACGACCCGTTAACATCCTTATCTGAAGGCCATTGGTTTAAGCTAATCTGCGGTGCCAGTTTTCAGCATTTGCAGTTTGTGCGAAATATTACCTTGGCCTATTGCCTAGCTGGTGCGGACTGTATTGATGTTGCCGCCGATCCAGCGGTGATTGCTGCTGCCAACGAGGCGATCGAAAAGGCTGTCACCCTCGGACAAGTCGCTCAAAAACGAGGCAGTCGCCATCATTTTGCCAAGCGGGGAGTACCTCGGCCATTACTCATGGTTAGTTTAAATGATGGGGAAGACCCGCATTTTAGAAAAGCAGAATTTAATCCCCAAAACTGTCCCCCGGATTGTCCTCGACCTTGCGAAAGTATTTGTCCAGCGCAGGCGATCGCCTTTCCCCCGTCCGCCTTCACCCTTGCACCCAAACCCGGTGATTTATCCTTTAAGACCACTCCAAATTCACCGGAGTTTCAGCAGAAGGCTGGGGTCATAGAAGACCGTTGCTATGGATGCGGACGATGCCTACCCGTTTGTCCCATTGGACAAATTGTCACCCGTTCGTATGTCTCGACACCGACAGCGATCGCCCCATCGGTGTTATCTAAAGGCGTCAACGCTGTAGAAATTCATACGCAAGTGGGTCGAATCGAGGATTTTAAACGCCTGTGGAGTGCACTCGCCCCCTCAGTAAACCAGCTTAAGGTTGTTGCCATTAGCTGTCCCGACGGGGAAAACCTGATTGATTACCTCTGGGCCATTTATCATGCCATCTCTCCGGTCCCCTGTGCGTTGATCTGGCAAACAGACGGACGTCCGATGAGTGGAGATATCGGCATCGGGACCACTCGCGCTGCCATCAAATTAGGCCAAAAAGTTTTAGCGGCAGGGTTACCGGGATTTGTCCAACTCGCCGGGGGCACGAATCAGCATACGGTTTCCAAACTCAAATCAATGGGATTGTTGAGATCGAGTCCAGTCAACCCAGGAGACTATCAGGCCGACTCCTATCTTTCCGGAGTCGCCTACGGTAGCTATGCTCGTGTTCTCTTATCCCCCATTTTAGAACGGGTCGAACAACAGCAGGGAGAGACGTTCTCAGGGAGTTACGCCCTGGAAGACTGCCCGGATTTACTGGGGGAAGCCGTAAGTTTAGCGGATTCCCTTGTTTCTCAAATCAAATGTGGCTTACAATTACAGAATAATACAAATAATACAATGCCATGATCAACCACCCTTAATAGATGTCCAACGTTTGACTTCTCCATTTTCTGTTTTTACTTTTTTGTCCTGCTCAGTTATCGACGCCAGAATTTATGGTTAATTCCCAGGGAAATCAACCGATTGACAACCCGATCCAACCCCAAGCGCAGAGTGGAGTGGAAAACGTCGATCTCGGAAGAACGCAGATTACTGACGATCTCAGCCAGTTGCTGGAAATTCTGCCCGAAACCATTCGCGAACACTTAACCAACCACTCATCCCTGAGTAACTTAATTGAAGTGGTCATGGATTTGGGACGGCTTCCGGAAGCGCGTTTTCCCCATAAAGCCGAATATATCAGCGATATCCCCGTTTCTCGTTCTGACCTCAAATATGCGATCGAGCGAGTCGGTCACTTTAGCGGAGATAATCGCGCAGGGATTGAACAAACCCTGCACCGGATCAGCGCCATTCGCAATCGCACCGGGGAAATTATCGGCTTAACTTGCCGGGTGGGACGGTCTGTCTTCGGCACGATTCATATGATCCGCGATTTAGTCGAAAGCGGACAATCGATTTTAATGTTAGGCCGTCCGGGGGTCGGGAAAACTACGGCATTGCGCGAAATTGCCCGGGTGTTGGCGGATGAACTGCACAAACGGGTGGTGATTATCGATACCTCCAACGAAATTGCTGGGGATGGGGATATTCCTCATCCGGCGATCGGGCGGGCGCGCCGGATGCAAGTGGCGGCACCGGAATTTCAACATAAGGTGATGATTGAGGCAGTGGAAAACCATATGCCGGAAGTGATTGTCATCGATGAAATCGGCACCGAACTGGAAGCATTAGCGGCGCGAACCATTGCCGAACGTGGGGTGCAGTTGGTGGGGACGGCCCACGGTAACCAGATTGAAAACTTGATTAAAAACCCTACCCTGTGCGATTTGGTGGGGGGAATTCAGTCCGTGACTCTCGGCGATGAAGAGGCGCGGCGTCGGGGGTCTCAGAAAACGGTTTTAGAACGCAAAGCACCCCCGACTTTTGAAATTGCCGTGGAAATGAGCGAACGCAAGCGCTGGGTGGTTCATGAACGGGTGGCGGAAACGGTCGATAGTTTACTGCGGGGACGCCAGCCGGATCTCCAAGTGCGGACGGTGAGCGAAAGTGGGAAAGTAACGATTACCAAGGAGTTACAGCCCCAAAGTTCGACAACGACTACGAAGACGACGGCAGGGGTGCGTCCGTTTGGGAGTGCTGGATTGCGCGCCAGTGGGAAGATGCAGCCGTTACCGGCGCAAACTTTGCCGGAGTTGGGACGCCGATCGCAGGCGGTGCCGGAGGAAAAGTCCTTTGAGCAGATGCTGAATGAGTCGTTGTATCCCGGCGATCGCTTTGCTTCTGCTGCGGATTATGGGTTTGAGGAAATTTCGCCCTTGGCGGGTCCGAATGGGGAAGATTTGCCGTTGCATATCTATCCTTATGGGGTGAGTCGTCATCAGTTGGATCAGGTGATTCGCACTCTGGCCCTGCCGGTGGTGGTGACGAAGGATATTGATAGTGCCGATGTGGTGTTGGCGGTGCGATCGCACGTTAAAAACCATTCTAAGTTACGGCAAATGTCCAAAAACCGTCAGGTTCCCATCTACACGATTAATTCCAGCAGTGTTCCGAAGATTGCTCATTCCTTACGCCGGATGTTGCATTTGGAGGACAGCAGTACGCCGGAAGTCTCGGATGTGTCTTTGTTTGCCCACAGTGGCAGCGATGATGAAATCGAGGCCCTGGAAGAAGCGCGTCTGGCGGTGGAACAGATTGTGATTCCCAAGGGACAGCCGGTGGAACTGTTACCCCGTGGGGGTCAAGTCCGCAAGATGCAGCATGAGTTGGTGGAACATTATCGGTTGAAGTCTTGCAGTTTTGGCGATGAACCGAATCGCCGTTTGCGGATTTATCCGGCTTAAAGTTTATAAAACCCGCACCCTCAAGGGTGGAGGCTCACAGGACGTTAGCGAAGCCATGCCCCTTGGGCTATAGCCCGCCTGCGCGGGCTAATCCAGCAAAAACCCGCACCCTCAAGGGTGCGGGTTTTTAAGAAGCAGAACATGGATGAAGGATTAGCCGATATTGCTGCTAAAGAATAAGGAATAGATAATCCCAGTGACTGCGATCGCCATGAGGAGGTTGGTGAAAAATCGTCCCGCTTCGGTGTTGAATCCCAAGGCTTTGTCTTCTTGTCCGCCGGTGAAAAACAAGGACCAGGCTTGATTGGCGTTAATGTCTTCGGATTGCTCGTTAAAGCTGGGGCGGAAGACGACGGGACCCATGAGGTACTTGCCGGGGAAGTTAAAGTCGGTTTTCATGAATTTTCTCCAGTTGTTTCTTTTCGTTATGTAAATAAATGTAACAAACTGTAAAGAATTATTGCAAGGTGGGTTGACAAGGAATTCGGTTGTAATAACCGAACCTCTCCAGGGGGGCTCTGTGCAAATCGGAGGGATGGGAGGGCGATCGCCTAGGGAGGTGCGGGGACTGAGGGGGTGCTGGGACCCGCAACAAGGCCCCTTGTGTTACAGTTCGCAACAATTAATCACGCTTCCCAATGAAATCGCTTTAATAGAGACAGAACCTAAAGTTAGTTGTACCCCCAGATAACTCATGACGACTTGCTCAATTAATTTGCAACAGTGCGAAGAAAATTTACTCAATTGGAAGTCTGCGCTGAATCATACGGCGATCGTGGTTGAAACCGACGATCGCGGACGAATTACCGAGGTGAACGATAAATTTATAGAAATCTCCGGATATAGTCGCGAGGAAAGCTGCGATCGCACCCCGGCAATCGTTAATTCTGGCTTTCATCCCCCGGAATTTTTTACCGAACTGTGGCAGGGGATATCCCAAGGTCAAGTGTGGCGCGGTGAAATTCAAAACAAACGCAAGGATGGATCGGTTTATTGGGTCGATACAACCATTACTCCGATTCTGAATGCCGAGGGAATTCCCCACAAATATATTGCCCTGCAATTTGACATCACCTCCCAGAAGCAAATGGAGGAAAAACTGACCTTTACTCAGCGAAGGTTCCAGCAGTTGGCTGCTAACTTACCCGGAGTGATTTATCAATTCCTAATGCGTCCCGACGGAATGGTCTTTCTTCCTTATATAAGTCCGGGATGTCAGCAAATTTTTGAACTGGATGCGGAGTTAATTGAAAATAATGCTCAAGTATTAATTAACCTGATTCATGCTGATGATTTCTCCAATTTTTCTCGTTCCGTCGCCGTTTCGGCTGAAACATTAGAACCTTGGGACTGGGAAGGCAGATTTATCACTCCTTCAGGTAAAGTAGTCTGGATTGAGGGTCATTCTCGACCGGAAAAGCAAGAGAATGGGGATATTTTATGGGATGGATTGCTGATTGAAGTTACTGAACGCAAAATGGCCCAAGAAGCACTCAGACAGTCCGAACAACGGCTGGGATTACATTTCCAACAAACGCCTCTAGCGGTGATTGAATGGGATTTGGATTTTAATGTCATGGAGTGGAATCCGGCAGCGGAAAAAATATTTGGGTATTCCCAAGATGAAGCCTTGAACCATCATGCGGTGGAATTGATTGTTCCCGAAAGTGCTAGGGAGCAAGTTGACCAAGTTTTTCAGGGGTTGTTACAGCAAACTGGGGGGACACGCAGCACGAATGAAAATCATACTAAGTCTGGGGAAATTATTATTTGTGATTGGTATAATACACCGCTAATTGACCCAGATGGGACGGCAATTGGGGTGGCTTCTTTGGTTCAGGATATTACAGAGCGTCAGCACTATCAAGATGCGTTGAAAGCGGCGAATGAAGCGTTAGAAAAGCGGGTGGAGGAGCGCACGGGACAGTTACAGGAGGCGATCGCCCAGTTGCAAGGAGAAATGGCGTCGCGGGAATTGGTGGAGGAGAAATATCGCAGCATTTTTGAAAATGCGATTATGGGGATTTTTCAGACGACTCAGGAGGGGGAATATATCAGTGCAAATCCCGCTTTGGCCCGGATTTATGGGTATGAGTCACCCCAGGAACTGATGCAGGAACTGCGGACTGTACATCATGAGCTCTATGTGGATAAAAATCGTCGGAATCAGTTTATTGAGGCAATCGCCCAAAAAGGGAAAATTTCTGATTTTGAGTCGCAGGTGTACTGCAAAAATGGCGAAATTATTTGGATTGCCGAAAATGCGCGGGCGGTTCGAGATGAGACGGGAATGTTGCTTTATTTTGAGGGAACGGTAGAAGACATTACGCAGCGCAAGCAGACTGAGGCAGCATTGCGGCGATCGGAGGAACGGTTACAGGAAAAAGCCTTGCGAGAAGCGTTGCTAAATCAACTCACGGAACAGATTCGCCAATCTTTGGATTTAGAGACAATTTTGGCAACAACCGTAGAGGAAATTCGGGAGTTGTTACAAATTGAACTCTGTTATTTTAGTTGGTATCGACCCCATGGTATGCCTCGGGATGGAATGCGATCGCTGCTGCAACCGCAGGATGGTTCGGTTCTGAATTGGGAAACGGTGAAAGCAGCGCGATCGCCGGGGGTGGTGAGTCCTTTGGGATTCTATGCCGTGAGTGAATCTTGGTCCCATCAGTGTTTGCAACTGCAACCGATTCGCATTGATGCGGTGGCATCCTATCCCGATGAGACGGTTGTCGAGATTTTTCGCACCTGGGGGTTTAAATCGGTGCTTTGCCTGCCGTTACAGACGCATTCGGGTCAAGTGGGGGTTTTAAGTTGCGTTCATTGTAGTGGGGAACGGACTTGGAATGAGAGCGAAGTGGTGTTAATGGGTTCAATTAGCGATCGCCTTACCATTGCGATCGACCAAGCGCAACTGTATGATCGATCTCGCGCTGCTGCACAACAAGCGCGGGACCAAGCGCAACGTCTTGAACAAGCCTTATATCAACTCCAAGAAACCCAAACTCAACTGATTCAAACGGAAAAAATGTCCAGTTTAGGCCAAATGGTGGCCGGAATTGCCCATGAAATTAATAATCCTGTCACGTTCATTCATGGGAACACCATTCACGCCTATAACTATTTTAAAGAACTTCTCCCCCTCATCGAACTCTATCAGCACTACTATCCAGAACCCGTTCCGGAAATCCGCGATTTGCTGGAAGAACTGGATTTAGCCTTTATCTTAGATGATTTGCCGAAAGCCCTGCATTCGATGAAGTTGGGAACCGAACGAATTCGCCAAATTGTTTTATCTTTGCGAAATTTTTCTCGGTTAGATGAATCCCAGAAAAAGCCGGTTGATATTCATGAAGGCATTGAAAACACCTTGTTAATCTTACAACACCGTCTGTCTCAAATTCAAGTGGTGAAAGAATACGGAAAGTTACCGTTAATTGAGTGTTATCCGGGGCAATTGAACCAAGTCTTTATGAACATTCTCGCCAATGCGATCGATGCGGTGGAAGAAGGCCAAGGGTTAGCGGGAAAACCGGGAAATAGTCAATTCTCCAATGCCAAATCAACGGCCCGAAATCCCGCCCCCACCATTAGCATCTACACTCAACTCACCCCAGATAATTTTGTCATAATTCGGATTAAAGACAATGGTCCAGGACTGACAGAAACCGTCAAAAATCGCTTATTCGACCCATTTTTTACCACCAAGCCAGTGGGGAAAGGCACCGGATTAGGATTGTCGATTAGCTATCAAATTATTGTAGAAAAACATCGAGGAATTTTAGACTGTCAGTCCCAACCGGGACGGGGTGCCGAGTTTGTGATTAAGATTCCCAGAAAACCGGGTAATAAATAAGTCGAGACTAAAGGCTGCACTCTCGTTGAGTCACCTCATGGCGATAGCGAAACATATCCCGCAGACGTGCATCTACAAACCACCCCAACATCAAATCCGGAATCCATCCCCCGGGTATGGCATAGTCGATCGCATCAATTAACCGAGTTTTACCATTTTCTGAGATAAATTCATGGCGATGAATCCACTGGTCCATCGGTCCTTCTACTTGTTCATCAATAAATAATTGATAGGGTTCACAGTCCGTATGCCGCGCCAGCCAAAGTACCGGAATTGGTCCTAAAAAAATTTTAAACTCCGAAATCGCCCCAACTTCTAAACCCCCTTCCCGACGAACAATTTCCACCGGCTGCCACGGGGGCGTTAAAAGTTGTAAAATATCCGGTCTTTCGTGAAATTCCCAGACCACTTCTACCGGAGCATTTATCAGACTAGAATACTTAAAATGGAGCATAAATTAGTTGGAATTTTATTTAATGGGATTGCAAACTATAAATCATTCAAACGTTTGTAGTAACCCCTTCAGGGGTTTCTTTTAAAATGACTCCTGAAGGAGTCACTACGAACGTTTTGGGGGTTTTATTTTTTGGAGTTTCCTAATTTAATTAACTTTCGGGTTCGCTGCTAATTTCTACATCCAGGGTCTCTTCATCCACCTGCAAGTATAAAACATTCGGTTGGCAGCAAATTTGACAATCTTCGACATAAGACTGATAACTCCCCGCACTCAAATCTACAAAGATGACATTATCTTCGCCGCAATACGCACAAGAATATTCGGCTGTAGTCTGCATAAATTTTGAGGGTAATAAAACTTATCAATCCTTGAATTATAACATAAATTATCCCTTAATTGCCGATAGAGATGCACCCCAAAATTTGAAAGAAACAGACTCTTTAATCTCGATAAACCGAGTCTTCTTGCAGCAGAGTACTCCCGCGATAAATACTCAAACTAAGGCCATTGACGATATAGGTATATTCGCCGTTGACCGCAACATATCCGGTCCCTTCTTCTACATAAACGGGAAGGGTGATTGAACTCCCACTGCCTTTTTCGACACCATAGTAATAGAGGCGGTCTGCTTCACAAATATACACCCAAAAATTGTCAGTTTCATAGAAATTGACCAAGGGAGTACCCCCTGCGCCATCGGGACAATAGCGTTGTTGGGCAATTTGTACTGGCATCTGCTGAGGCAAATCAGCGGTTTCTGGGACGGGAGTTGGGGTGACTCGGGCAGTCGCGGTGGGGGTATAACAGAACAATGCACCAGCGATCGCCACTGAAAGTTTCCAGGCGTTTTGATTGAAATTCATAAATTTTGAAAAAATTACGTTTTCATTCGCTTGACTCCGACTCCTTGGTTCTAACTGCTTTTTCTAGAAATGGGAAGATAATTTAACAAATTTTAAGATTTGCAGGCCCTAACTTACAGGGGAAATTATTTTTTCTGCCGAGGGAAAATAACTCGTTGCCTCAGCGAGATGTTTCTGCAACGTAAAGACAGGCAAGGGTCCTAAAATATGATTCCAGGGTAAGATTTGGGTTGATTCCCAATTCTCGTGAACGTAAAAGTCTAAGTCTGGCAAGGTTCCCCGCAGTTCTTTAAAGGCGCGACGGTAGCTGCCGAGGGTTTCGCCATAATGGCGGACCAATTCTAAGAGGGAAGATAAGCGGCGATCGCCTCGGGAAATTAAAGCTTGAATCACGGACCAATTATAACTTTCTGGCCGAAACTCTATCCCCGACTTCCCTAATTCTTTCTGTAACTTTTTCAACCGTTTTTCCGCTTGCGGATTCACCCCAAACCACTGAAACGGGGTATGCGCTTTCGGAACAAAGGTACTACATCCAAAGGTCAGACGTAACCCCGGTGCAGATTTTTTCAAAGACTGCAACAGTTGCACCGTTGCCTCCAAATCCTCCATTTTTTCTCCCGGAACCCCAGACATTCCATAGAGTTTTAATCCAGTTAATCCCCCCGCTTTGGCATTCACTGCCGCTTGGGTAATTTCCTGATTTTCCAGCTTTTTATTCACTATTTTTCGCACCCGTTCCGAACCGCTTTCGATGGCAATGGTTAGAGATTTTGTCCCGCGACTTGCCAGGGTTTGAGCTAATTCTGGGGTAACAGTATTGGTCCGGACTGAGGCAATACTCAGACGCACATCCTCAAATTGCGGCTGATTCAGGTAATCTAATAATTGATTGAATTCTGGATGCTGAGTTACCGAAGCGCCTAATAATCCAATCCGCCGGGTGACTTGTAACCCTCGTTCAATGGCCGGAATTAAGGAGTGTTCTAAACTGGCAGTTCTAAAGGGTAAAGTTAGATAACTCGCTAAACAAAACCGACACATTTCGGGACAACTTCTAACCACTTCGACCATGAAAATATCCGGCCAAGCGGCTTTTTCTGTAACCACAGATGAGGTGGATAAAACATTACCGCGATAGGTTTGTTTGGCGACAGTTTCGGGAATGTCGGAATCAATGGGGTGAATTGAGGCGATCGCCCCTTCGGAACTGTGATAGGTGACTTCATACAAACTCGGGACATACACCCCAGGAATCTGCGCCAGATGCCGCAATTGCTGCAGTCGCCCTGCCTTGCGGACCTGTTGATACCCATCCACAAATTCACCGAGGAGATTTTCCCCATCCCCGAGTAAAATCACATCAAAAAAGTCCGCAAACGGTTCAGGATTTGCGGTCAAAACCGGACCCCCGCCAAAAATTAAGGGGTGCGATTCCTGGCGATTGGATGCCCGAATCGGAATATCCAAAGACTCTAATAATCCGAGGATATTCACATAATCCAATTCCCAAGAGACGGAGAAACCCAACAATTCCGGTTCTCCAGGTAGGGGTTCATGAAGATCCGTAAACAAGCGAGACACTTGCAAATCCCCCCGGGTTGCCAGGGTCGCCCAAACGATTTGATAGCCTAAGCTAGTAATCCCAACACTGTACTCATTGGGAAAGGCATAAATAAGGGGAATTGCATCACTATCGGCAGTTGCCGGGGTAAATAACAGATGTTCAGCGTCAAATACAGAAGGGGTCACAAGCAGGGTTTAAATGAGGACAATTTGACAGCAGCAGAGGGTTAAAATCCCTGCTGATTGATTGAGGTTAATTTATTTATATTTTAGTTTAAGCCCTAAAATTATCGAAGCCAAAATAAAGGTAATAAAATTAGCTAAAATTATCGCAATATCTTGCTTGAATAGGCCATAAATCAGCCAAAGAAAAATTCCAGTGCAGAACATTAAAAAAGTATTTAATGAAACATCCTTGGTCGATTTAGATTTCCAAGTGTGGATCACTTGAGGGACAAAGGCTAAAGTTGTTAAAGTTCCGGCCAATAATCCTATAACCGTAATCATATTTACGTTGCTAACTCCTATATTTTGCTACTAACTCTCTATAAAATTTGGGATAAAAATTGACGGGTTCGTTCTTCTTGGGGATTTTGGAAAAAGTTGGTGGGTGTTGCCACTTCGATGACCGTTCCACCATCCATAAACACGACGCGATCGGCCACTTCGCGGGCAAATCCAACTTCATGGGTGACTACCACCATTGTCATTCCAGAGGTTGCTAAATCCCGCATGACTTCTAGGACTTCCCGGACCATTTCTGGGTCTAAAGCGGAGGTGGGTTCATCAAAGAGCATGATTTTGGGTTGCATTGCCAAGGCGCGGGCGATCGCCACTCGTTGCTGTTGTCCTCCGGATAACTGCCCGGGATACTTCCGCGCTTGTTCCAGGATTCCCACCCGTTCCAATAACTGCATCCCCACTTCCTCTGCCTTCATCCTAGACCATCGGCGTACCCATTTGGGGGCTAAGGTCACATTTTGCAAGACGGTGAGGTGTGGGAAGAGATTAAACTGCTGAAAAACCATCCCCACTTCCCGGCGAATATTATCAATATTCTTCAAGTCATTGGATAGTTCAATTCCATCAATTTCAATCCGTCCTTTTTGATAGTCTTCTAGGGCATTAAAGGTCCGGATAAAGGTTGATTTGCCCGAACCTGATGGACCCATAATCACCACAACTTCTCCCGGGTCGATGGTCAAGCTAACCCCACGCAGGGCGTGATACTGTCCATACCATTTGTGGACATCTTTGGCAATAATAATGGAGGGGGTGTCATTGGTCATTCGTCATTTGTCCTTGGGCGTTGGTCATTGGTCATTTGTCCTTGGTCATTGGTCATTTTGGGGTTGTAATTGGTCATTGGTAAAGTGACAAATGACCAGTGACAAATGACCAATGACTAACTATCTCGAATTGTGGCAGCAGTTCCTAAAGTTGCTGCGGCATTTTGCATTCGTTTGATATCTTCTAAAGACCATAGTCTGGTATCTTCGCAGTGATGAGCTACGAGTAATCCCCATAATCCAATCGGCGAAAGAATCGGAACCACTAAGTTAGCTTTAACTTGGAGGGTTCGCAGAAACTCCCGATGACATTCGTTAATGGGTTCAGTTTCAATATTAGAAATTGCCCGGACTCGTCCTTGCAAATATAAAGCGGCATATTCCTCACCAAAACATTGGTCGGGTCCACTTTGTCCCATGATAGAAAATTGAGATTCACTCACTGATTCAAAGGTGACTTGTCCTTTCCAAGGGGAATAAAAGTAATATAATAAAATCCGATTAACATTGAGGAATTCTCTTAATTCATAAGTGGTTTGTTGAATTAACAAATCCTGGGTTAGGGTTTTCGCTAAACGGTCAGCAACCTTTCGCAAACTCCAATCAGACATAAATAAAAATTGGGGGTTTAAATGGTTGAGGCAAGGGATTTATCCAAACACTTGCCTGTTTCTTTATCATAGGGAAAATTAGCGGTTTTGAGGAGGCGATCGCCTTTAGGATTTCCCCACGGCTAATTTTTGCTCTAACCGGCGACTGGCAAGGGACATTCCATAGCAGAAAATCCAGTAAATTAAGCCCACAAAAATGTAGACTTCAGCGTAGTCCCCGATAAATTCAGGTTGAGCCAGAATCGATCGCGCCATCCCTGTTAATTCTACTAAACCCACCAGCGCTAGTAAAGAGGTATCTTTAAATAATCCAATAAACTGCCCCACAATGGCGGGAATCACAGCGCGTAATGCTTGGGGTAATACAATCAGCGAAATCACCCAAGGGGTTGCCAATCCCAACGCTTTCGCCGCTTCAATTTGTCCCCGAGGGACAGATTGCAAACCTCCTCGGACATTTTCTGCCATGTAAGCGGCACTAAACAGACTCAACCCGGCGATCGCCCGCATGACGCGATCGAGACGCATCTCCATCGGCAAAAACAACGGTAACATCACCTGCGCCATAAACAAAATCCCAATTAATGGTAATCCCCGGACAATTTCAATATAGAGAATGCACAACCAGCGCAACACCGGGAGAGAACTTTGCCGTCCTAATGCTAACAAAACTCCCGCTGGAAATGACAAAACAATACTCACAATTGCCGTTAACAGGGTAAGTAATAATCCATTCCATAACTGAGTCTGAACCTGTCGCAGTCCGAATCCCCCACCAATGAACCAGAGAATCACCGGAAATGCTAAAATCCAGGCCAAAGGAATCCATTGAACCCACCGGGAACGCCAGCGAATTGCCCAGAAAGAAAAGGCAGCAGCGCCAGCAATTACCCCGGTTGCCATGCCGATGCGCCAATAGAGTTGGGGGGGATATCTTCCCACTAAAAATAACCGCCAGTTGACCCCAATCACTTGCCAGTCTGCCAAGGCGATCGCCCAATGCAACAATCCGCCCCCTAGCTGATAAATCAACCCCAGACAAATCACCGTCAGAATACTATTGTACCAAGTATTAAACAGATTTTTTCTAGCCCAGAGCCAGGGAGAAAGTTTGGGCGTAACAGGTGGGAGTTCGGCTTTGCTGTCCATAAATTCGTCACCCTTGCTAACAGATTTATCCGGTTATTATTGCCATTAAGTTTAGCGTTCTTTTAATTGAACTTTTTTATTATAAAAATTCAGAAACAGGGAAATTAATAAACTAATCGTCAAATAGGTTGCCATCAACAGAATCATTACTTCCACCGCCCGTCCCGTTTGATTAAACGTGGTGGAGGCGACAAAATAAATATCTGGATACCCGATCGCAATGGCTAAACTGGTATTTTTTGCTAAATTCAGATATTGACTCGTCAAAGAGGGGATCATCGTTCGCAACGCTTGGGGAAAAATCACCAAGCGCAACATTAAGCTGGGATTCAAACCCAGGGATTTCGCCGCTTCCCACTGTCCTTTGGGCACCGATTCAATCCCGGCGCGCACAATTTCTGCAATAAATGCTGCCGTATAAAGACTCAATCCTAGCACCAAGGCGGATAATTCCGGAGACAGTTGTAATCCCCCCACAATTTGCCCACTCTCCAGAACTTCGGGTATCGTCCAAGGCAGGGGAAAGGCAACGACTTGCTGACTTAAATAAATCCTCAGCGGCAATTCCATGACATCTTGAATCCCAGGCAAACTTAAGAAAACCGCCGAATACCAGAAAAATAATTGCAGCAATAAAGGCGTATTGCGGAGAATTTCCACATACAGTAACGAAAGTTTGCGTAATAGCCAATTATCCCACAATCGCCCGACTCCCACGGTAATTCCAACTACCGTTGCGAGGATAATTCCCACTGCCATCACTCGTAAGGAATTAAGTAATCCGACCAATAAAGCTCTCGCATAGGTAGAACTTCGGTCGTAGGAAATCAGGGTTTCGCCAATATCAAACGCTGCCTGAGAGTCTAAAAAATCAAATCCCAGACTCATGCCTTGTTGCTGTAAATTGCGCTGTAAGTTTTGCCAAAGGGTTACCCCCAATATGACAATCAAGACAACGGCAACAGCTTGGATAGCAACAAACCAAAATCGGCGATCGCGCCACAATCTTCTCATGTACGGTTTCCCTCAACTCCTCCCGAGACTTTACCCAAACCGACTGCGATCGTGCGGTTCATCCCAATTAATCATCGGTCCTTTGGGAACAATTCCCGTGGGATTGACTTTCGGATGACTCCGATAATAATGCTGCTTAATATGGTCAAAATTGCAGGTAGGTTTGATTCCCGGATGTTGATACAACTCCTTGAGATAATTCCACAAATTAGGATAATCGACAATTCGCCGGATATTACATTTAAAATGGACATAATAAACCGGGTCAAACCGCACCAGGGTGGTAAACATACAAATGTCGGCTTCTGTGAGGCAGTCACCACATAAATAGCGCTGTTTTCCCAGAATTCCCTCCCAGTGGTCCAAGGCATCAAATAAATCCGTCACCCCTTCCTCATACGCCCCCTGAGTTGTGGCAAATCCAGCCCGATACACCCCATTATTAATCGGTTGATAAATCTCATCAATAGTTTTATCAATCACCCCTTGCAAATCTGTTGGATATAAATCAATAGAATTTTCGGTAATTTCCTCAAATTCCGTATCCAACATTCGGATAATTTCCCGAGATTCATTATTGACAATTTGTTGGGTTTCTTTATCCCACAAAACCGGCACTGTCACTCGTCCACTATAATTCTCATCCGCTTTGAGATACAGTTGCCATAAATAATCGCAGTGATTTACCGTATCCGGAATCATCCCCGGATACTCGGCAAATTCCCAACTATTTTGGTCAATCACCGGGGAAACGACCGAGAGATTAATCGCTGATTCTAAACCTTTCAAGGACCGCATAATTAGAGTCCGATGCGCCCAAGGACAAGCTAAGGACACATACAGATGATACCGTCCCGCCACTGCGGGATATCCACTGGACCCATCCGTAGTAATCCGATTCCGAAAGGTGGTAGAAGGACGAACAAATCGACCCCCACTATCTTCCTGTTCCCGTTCCGTTACCCATTTCCCATCAATTAATAGACCCAATCCCATCGGTTTGTTCTTCCTTAATTGTAAAAAAAATTTAGCTCAAGAATGGACGGCTTTTAGCGAAAGGGAGGTGAATAAAGCAAGCCGCCATCAGTCCATAATTTATTTAATCCCCGATCAAGATTGAGAGGGGTTTCTGGCCCTAAATTGCGATTGTAAATTTCTCCATAGTTTCCCACATGGCGAATCACGCGCAGGGCAAAATCATTACTCAATCCTAAGTCTTGGCCTAGATTGCCTTCCGTTCCCAAAAACCGGGTAATTTCGGGATTGGTACTATTAACCATTTCCTCGACATTTTCGGAAGTAATCCCGAGTTCTTCAGCATAAATGGTGGTATAGATAATCCAATTCACCACATCGGACCAGTTCGGGTCTCCTGGGGCCACTGCTGGGGCGAGGGGTTCTTTAGAAATGGTTTCTTCTAAAATTAAATGTTGTTCAGGGTCAGGAAAGCGCGATCGCCGCGAGACTAATTGAGAGCGATCGGATGTCACCGCTTGACAGCGACCCTGGAGATAGGTGGCATAGGCGACATTGATATCTTCAAAAACCACGAGTTGATAGTTGATGCCGAGACTTGCCATGCGATCGGCGACATTTTGCTCGTTAGTCGTCCCGGTTTGGGTGCAAATTGCTTTATCCTTTAGTCCGGCGAGGTTAGTAATCCCGCTGTTTTGGCGAACCATAATCCCTTGTCCGTCATAGAAGACGACGGGGGCAAATTGCAACCCCACGGCCCCCGTATCCCGGCTGAGGGTCCAGGTGGTGTTCCGACTGAGGATATCCACTTCCCCACTTTTGACAGCGGTAAAGCGTTCTTTAGCGTTGAGATTGCGGAATTCAACGGCGTTGGGGTCGTCAAAAATAGCGGCGGCGATCGCCCGACAGATCTCCACATCGAGTCCCGCATATCTGCCGGTAGCATCGACAAAACTAAATCCCGGTAACTCGCCACTGACGCCACAGACAATCTGACCCTGATTTTGGATTTGAGCCAATTTCTGCGAACCCGTGGCAACATTGGCGTTGGGTTGACTCGATGTCCCCCCACAAGCAGTCGTGGCGATCGCCAGACATAGACTCGCCAGTTTCAATAATCTCTTTTTACCCATCTCGATGAATTTCTTATATTGAATTGGCCGGTTGCAGTGCGATTATCCTGATTAAAGGCTGTGCTTTATCTTACACGACTGAGGAAAGCCTGCGGGTTCGACCTCTGAAAATACCCACTACTGTGGCGATCGCAGCAGGTATTTTATCCAGGGTTTCAACAGGTGAGTGGGTTGTGCCATTGCCGTCGTCTCCCCCAAGAAAGCGGCAGACAAACCGCACCGCGATCGGTCATCCATTGCGGGAAATAGAGATTAGGGCCAAGGGAACCCTGAGCTTGAGCAAGGGGTTATCCCATATCCGTAGCAATTCGTTCACTGGCAATATCACGAATCAGAGAGAGTCGCGATCGCAGGTATGCATTCAACACATTCACTTGATCCGGATCGAGGGGTTGCTCTTGTCTGAACTGCTTGAGCAACCACTGCACCAAGCTTGCATCATCTAGGCTTAACAAAACGTTAACCTGGGTTTTTTCTATCAAGGACCAAATTTGACGTAGCATTAAGGGATTCATATTTCCTCCTGCCAACAAAAACCAATCTCTTATCGGGGATTGGCTAAATGCGGATTTACTTCGCGGCTACCGGAAAAACGACCCTCGCCGTTCTTCCCGTAAGCTTAATAATTCCTTTATATTTACACCATACCGTATTTATCCGGGATTGGATCGACACAACATAAGATGCAACAATAGTTACCAAAACCTTACAATTCGTTTGTTACAAACTTTACCTTTTCAGCCCTTGTTCGGTCTTGAATCCGTGATTTTTCAGGGAATAAGGCTGTTTTTGGTAGTTGAGACTACATATTAAGTTTTTTGAAGGTAAACACAGCAATATCTCTTTATGTTGCGCTTGAAAAATGCACCCATTACATTGGATGCTCAATTTATTATATCGCGCTCATCCAGGGTTCCTAGAATTTGGCAGGGGCTTCGTTGCTTCATCGAACCCACTCTGAATTGTCCCTAGGGTTGAGTTCATTGAACTTGAGGGATTTCCCGAAATTTTGAGTAACTTGTTGTAAGGGAACTCCAAAAAATAAAACCTTCAAAAAACCCGCACCCTGAAGGGTGGGGCTACACGGACAAAGCCCGCCTGCGCGGGCTAAAAGAGCCTTGTTAGGTGCGATCGCATCAAAGCAAGGATGATTTATTTGTTGGA
>NZ_JAMXOT010000292.1 GCF_024220515.1 Oscillatoria sp. HE19RPO | reverse complement strand
AATCCGAGAGTTAATGACTATAGAATACTCTTGTAGCCCGCGCAGGCACCGCTTTGTCCGCAAGTGCCCCAGGCTTTCTAAGCGGAACGCTACGCGAACAGCCTGCGGGGTTTTTGCATATTTTATTTTTTGGAGTTCCCTTAGAGGAAAAGCACCGTAAGTTTGGGTCATTTCTAGCCCGGATAAGACCGAGGGAGATAGACTGGAACAGATGGATTTTAAAGATTAAAAAACCCTTGCCAATAGAACGAATGGCTCAACTGCGGCTGGATCGGGTCAGCCTGAACGCAGCGATCGCAGGGGCGAGGATGGAAAAACCCATCCTGAATGAGATTTGTTTTGACGTTTACCCAGGCGACTGCCTTGCCATTGTGGGTCCCTCTGGGGGGGGGAAAACCTCCTTGTTACGATTGATGGCTCGACTCATCGACCCCAGCCGTGGCACGATCTATCTGGATGGACAAGATTATCGGAAAATTCCGGTATTGGAACTGCGCCAGCAAGTGACCCTCGTCCTGCAAGACTCGAAACTCTTAGGCATGAGCGTCAAAGAGGCGATCGCCTATCCCCTGAATCTGCGCGGAATGAAATCCCCCGAGATTCAGGAGAGAGTCTCCACTTGGATGGATCGCCTACACCTACCTACCGAATGGCTGGAGCGAACAGAAATGCAGCTATCGGCAGGACAACGGCAGTTGGTGGCCTTATGCCGCGCCTTAGTCATTGAACCTTCGATTTTGTTACTAGATGAACCGACCTCCGCCTTAGACGTGGGTCGCGCTGAGCACCTCCTGCAAGTTTTAGCTGAAGTGGCCCTGAACACGGAGACGACTCTGATTATGGTCAATCACCAACTCGACCTCGCCCAGCAGTTTTGCAACCGCTTATTGTATTTGCACAAAGGCACGCTTTTGGAGGACCTGCCCGAGGAGCAGATTGACTCGGCAAAGTTGCGATCGGCGATCGTCCAAGCGGAAGCAGAGGCTGCCTCGGAATGGGAATGAGTTGAGGGAATTGACCTCGGACCTTTTAGGCGTCACTTTTAGGCTCAAGGGAGTCTAGCCGCGAGAGAGTGGCACCGCGCCGACTGGAGTTAATTGACGCATCGGGGTTTTTTTCCCCATCGGTTGTTCAGGTTGTTGGGCGGGCGTCGCGTTGAGGATTTCCGTATTCAAGCGATAGCCCACATTGCGGACCGTTTGAATCAAGCTAGGTTGTCGGGGGTCAGTTTCGATTTTTTTCCGCAGGGAGAGGACATGAGTGTCAATGGTGCGGGGATTATCAATGGCATCCGGCCATGCTCGGCGCAGCAGTTCCGGACGGCTCATGGGCAGGCCCCCAGCTTGAGCGAGGACGTACAGCAGACTAAATTCCTGGGGCGTCAGTTCGATCGCGTCCTCTTGATATCGAACCCGGCGCTGGACTAAATCAATTTGCAGGTCGCCATAGTCTAAGCTGGCCGGTGGTGTCATTCGGCGATGACGTCGGACCAGGGATTCGACTCGGGCGAGAAATTCCTGCATCCCAAAGGGTTTTTTCAGGTAGTCATCGGCTCCTGATTTCAAGCCTTCTACAATATCGGATTCGGTATTGCGAGCGGATAAAATTAAAATCAACGTTTCTTGCTGCTGGTAGAGCCAGCGGCAAAATTCTAAACCATCACCATCGGGTAATTCGTTGTCAAGGATGACTAGAGTTGGATGGCGATTATAGAAAATTTCTCGGGCATGACGGATGTCCGCTGATTGATAAACCCCATATCCTACTTGCTGCAGGTGCCACCCTAACAGCGATCGCAGATGAGGATTGCCTTCCACAATTAAAATGCAAACAGATCCCACAACTGAGTTGTTTCCTTCACGTCGGTGGAATTTAGGTTACCAAACCTTTTGTCAGGGTTTTGTAACTTCCGCTACCCTGAGTCCCCCCCAAATGTTAAGGAATTCCAAATAAAGTGGTGCTTTAGGTAAAAATTCCATCAATCGGGCGATCGCAATGCCATAATCGCCAGACCCTTAGAGGAAATGGCAGTAAAATAGGAATAGAGCAGTGCTGCGGGGCCACCCCAGGCCAGTTTTCCTGGAGGCTCACCCTCATAGCCAGAGGGTTCCCTCAAAAAGCCCAAAGACTCTCCGAACAAGGGTTTGGGCGTGGGAGTTGAGATGGTTTGAATCCGGGTTTGCCCCCGTTGAATCCGGGAGGATCAACCCCCGAGATGGAACAAAAGGGAATGCTCCGATTCAAGGAAAATAGACTGGGGTCACCGGATTAAGTGCTGACTTTTACACCATTCGAGGTTTTAATTATGCTTCAAGATACTGCAACCATTCGCCATTATCAAAAACTCACGGACTCCTTGGTAGATATGTGGAATCGGGGATATCGCCTGGATGATCTCCGCCTTTATTTAGAGGGATATATCGCCGCCATGCGACAAACCAATACCATCGAAGCTTTCCACATCCACAGGTTTGAGGAAGAAGCCATTCGATTTCTCCATGACCCGTCTAATTTCGAGCTGGTCCCACAGCCCCAGGCGGAAACCGGGTACTATTGACAAGAGTCTTGGGGATTTGACATTTCATCGACAAAAAGTAACCAGCATCATAGCGCGATCGCTATTGATGCTTGGGTTTCTTAAGCCCTGTATGCATAATTTTTATTCTATTTATTTAAATATCCATAAGAAAGGGCTTGATCATTCAAGCCCTTTCTCATGCAGATGAAATTCACCAATTTAACCCGACAGTTAAACCGGAGAGTTGCTCAGATTAGGAAGCCAGAGCGACTTCGACCTTCTGTTGCAATTCACCACTTTGATAGAGTTCGATGAGAATATCCGAACCTCCAACAAATTCACCATTCACATAGACTTGGGGAATCGTGGGCCAGTTGGAATACTCTTTGATCCCCTGACGAATCTCATAATCATCCAGAACGTTCACAGTTTCGTAAGGAACGCCCAAAGTGTTGAGAATCTGCACGACATTGTTGGAAAAACCACATTGGGGCATGAGCTTGGTCCCCTTCATGAAAACGGTAATTTTGTTACGGTTTACGATGTTGTCAAGTCGCTCTTTGAGTTCGGGAGTGATAGTCATGATGGGTGTTCGTTAAGGTAAGGGATGGGTTGTTACTGTGCAAAGAAGGGGTAGCAGAGTACCCAGGGCGATCGCCGTCTTAATAGCGGATTGGACGACCCAGCCTAGTTATGAGACGGCCCCAGAGACTTGGCTCCAAGCCTCCGGAGTATAAGTCTTCATGGTTAGCGCATGGATCGCTTCTGTGGACATAGCCTCTTGTAGAGAACCATACACCAACTGATGTTGCCGCACTCGGGGTAGTCCTTCAAAGTGGGACGAAACGACGATGACCTGATAGTGATCTCGGGTGCCGGTCAAATCTTCAACCGTCACCTGAGCGTCTGGCAATTGTGCCTCGATCATTGCCTTGACCTGATCCGGGCTAACCATTCTTACTCCTGTCCATACTGTTTTAATAGTAGTAGTTTAATTTAATTTTAGAAGGGCGATCGCCACGGCTCAAGGGGAAAACCCCGGGGGGTAAATTCCCCGGACTTTCCTAAATCCTCCATAACCGATGAGGTCCCAGGCACAAAAACCGGGGTCTTGGGCCAAATGGGGGGCGTTTTTGTCAGCCATCTCGCCGGTTACCGAACCCCCGAAGAACTTTGGCGTCCTCCCGGAAAGGGTGAATCCACAAAACCCAACTCCCACAATTGCTCGTAAGCTTTTTTCCCCAACTCTCGCGTGGGTTGCTGGGACTGGATAATCTGGATCAACAAAGGCACTGCCAATGCCGGTTGATTCTGCACCCGATGAACCAGGGCTAGTTCGTAGGTGGCTAAATCACGCATTTCAGCAGTTTCCGCCGCCCGATTCCGATGGGTTTCCGCCGTGGCGTTATCAATGCCCGCAAAACTGGTAAAAAGCTGCTGATAGAAATTAGAAAGCTGATTGAAAATCTCCCGAGAACGCTGCAACTTGCTAACCGCTTGTTCATACTGTTCCGCACTGGCAGATTGTCGAGCTTCTTCCATCAACCGATTGGCCGCCTCCATACTTAACAGACCCGTCTGTTGCGCTACGGTGTTGGATTCTTCGCTAGGTTCTTCCGGGGAGACTTCCGGCGTGGCATCCGGGTCGGAACTGCTGGGTTCCTCGATGATTTCCACAAAACCGATGTCACCTAATAACTGATACGCTTGACGACCGAGTTCTCGGGTGGGCTGTTGAGACCCCACAATCTGAATCAGTAAGGGGACCGCGAGATCGGCTTTATTTTGGGCGCTATGAACCAATGCCAACTCGTAACTCGCCTCGTCCCGCATTTGGGCGGTTTCTGCCGCCAGGGTGCGATGACTGTTGGCAATCCGGTTATCAATCCCGGTAAAGCTGGTGAAAAGTTGTTGGTGGAAATTGGACAGTTGATTAAAAATCTCTCGGGACTGTTGCAGTTTTGTCACCGCTGGTTCGTACTCTTGAGCCGCAGCGGATGCTTTGGCTTCTTGGACTAATCTTTGTCCTGCCTCCATACTCAGTAAGGTGCTATCGGCAGCGAGTCGGCGCAAATCCTCCGGGTCTGACGGTGGGGTAACCACCTCTGGTTGGGGACTTGATTGCGGCGTTGGCTGCGATGGGGATGTGGCCCCCCGCTCCGTTGGCGTTGGCCTGGTTAGGGGTTCGTTTGGCCGACCGGAAGGCTGTAATCCATCTAATCCATCGGGTTGAGCTTGTTCTTGCGCCCGAATGGGTAGGGGAGACAACAGGGTGAATCCTGCGATCACGCTTACAGACAATAAACCCGCAAAACCGAGCGGGGGAACTTTTACAGCAGATCCCATAAAGTACCTTTGTGTGTGGGGAGGACACCAGAGCGATAAAAACTTTAGGTATCTTAACATTGCCATGTCCCGGGTTGTGGAAGAAACTGAAAATGGGTAAAATCTCAGGGGCGATCGACCTCAGTCAAGGTTAGAAACCGGGTTTCTGCAACAAATTTGTGGCTCTGATGCAGAGATTTTGTTAAGAAACCCGGTTTCTGGTCCCTGGCATCTAAAACTGTGGGATCTAAAACTGTACTGAGGTCCTAGGCCCACTCCAATAAAGGATCCCAGATAGGCTGGGGGAAACCCAAGGCCCTGGTGGATCGAGTGAACCTATTTTACTCATTCAGCCTTTCCTCTCCAAGTCGGTGCACATTTTCCGGCAGTGGGAGCGATCGCCCCCACCCTGGTTATCCGCAATTCCCAATTACGGACAGCGCTGTACAGAACTTGTCCCCTAGCGCCCCCCACCGGCAATCTTACTGATTTATCCGTTAGCTAAATGAATAAAACCCATTAGCGAATAGATCAATCAGCGAAGGAATACATCCAATGACTGGTCCAGTTTATCGGTCAGATGCCTCTGAATCCAATCCCGTCGGAATTGGCGTATCCGATGAAAGCCTCGGCATTCTCCTGCAACGAGGTGGAGAAGAATTACTCCTCTTAAAACTCAGCGATCGCTTTACCGTCCGCCCCCTAGAACCCCATGCCCCCAAAGATTGGTTCAGCCAAATTCCGGCCACCCATCAACAACAACTCCCCAATACCCAGTTAGAAGAATTTATCGTAGACCGGGCAGACCTAGAACAGGTCATGACAGCGGTGCGAAGCTTGCCGGAAGTCGCCTTTGTTAGCCATGTCTATACCGTAGATAATAATCCGCAAATGCGGGTTTACCTCACCGATGAGGTTACTATTCAATTTGCGGAAACCGTAGACGAAACCCAACGACAGGCGATCGCCGATACCGTACAACTCGACCTTGATAAACCCGTTTACGGCATCCCCAACACCTTTATTAGTTACGTTCGTCGGACTGCTACAGAAAATCCCATCAAAATTGCCAACCGGCTGATGCGAAAATCCGAGGTTCTCACCGCCGAACCTAACATCGTCATCACCACCCAAAACCACTACCTGCCTCGCAGCAGCTTTTATCATAAACAGTGGTATTTACACAACAAAGGAGGCCGCGACCTCGCCCCTGGGTCCCATATTGAAGCGGAAAAAGCCTGGGATGTGACCCGAGGCATCCGGTCCGTCGTGGTTGCCATTACCGATGATGCGATCGACCTCAATCACCCGGATTTCCAAGGTCCCGGTAAAGTCGTCGCCCCCCGAGACTTTAAACGCAAAAACTTTTTACCCCTCCCGGAAGGAGAGTCAGACAACCACGGGACCGCCTGTGCCGGAGTCGCCGTTGCCGAAGAAAATGGCGTCGGGATTGTCGGGGTTGCCCCGGGTTGCGCCCTGATGCCGATCCGGACCACGGGCTATCTGGATGACGAATCCATCGAACAAGTTTTTGATTGGGCTATGACCAAAGGAGCCTCAGTCATTTCCTGTAGTTGGGGGGCTTCTGCGGTCTATTTTCCCCTCTCCCTGCGGCAACGGGCTGCCATTACCCGCGCCGCCACGGAAGGACGCAACGGCAAGGGTTGTGTGATTGTCTTTGCCGCAGGCAATGCTAACCGTCCCACCAGTGGCACTGTAAACGAGAGTGGTTGGCCGAATAACCTGCTCCAAGGGCCGGTCAAATGGTTGAGTGGGTTTGCGGTCCATCCTGATGTGATTGCCGTGTCTGCTTGCACCAGTTTGGCTAAAAAGGCGGCCTATAGTAACTGGGGTCCCTCTATCTCTGTCTGTGCTCCGAGTAATAATGCACCCCCGGGAATGTGGATTCAAGAAATGGGTGCGGTGAATACGCCTCCAGAGATTAAGGGGTATTTAACCGGGTTGGGCGTTTTCACGACCGATCGCACCGGGTCTAAAGGATACGATTCCGGGGATTATACCGGCTATTTCGGTGGGACCTCCAGTGCTTGTCCCGTGGTTGCCGGGGTGGCTGCATTGGTCCTCTCGGTTAATCCTCACTTGACTGCTGCTCAGGTTAAGCAGATTTTGCAGCAAAGTGCGGATAAGATTATCGATCCGGATATTGATATTCAACTGGGGAATCGCTTTGGCACTTACGATAGTAAGGGTCACTCCCAATGGTTTGGCTATGGTAAGGTGAATGCTTATAATGCGGTCCGACGAGCCCAGCGTCTGTTGACGATGCCGATGCAGGTCACTCGCCAGGTTCAGGCCCAAAACAGCCGTCGGCAGAGTATTCCGGATTTTCAAACGAATCAATCGGGTTTATTTCCTTTTAATCTTTTTGGCAGTAGCGATCGCCCGGGATTAGTTAGCGAAATTTCGATTTCTGACCCGAGTCCGGTTGTCGATATCCGCGTCACGGTGAATATCCAACACAGCTATCTCGGGGATTTAGAACTTTATTTAATTGCGCCCAATGGTCAGACGGTGCAATTACAAAGCCGGACTTTAGGCAGTCAAACTCGCTTGAATAAAACTTACTCCCTACAAACCACTCCCCCCCTCCGCCAGCTTTGCCGTCAGTCGGCTAAAGGGTCTTGGAAGTTGTGGGTCCGAGATTGTGTTCCCGGAGATACGGGGACGCTCAATAGCTGGGATTTGACTTTGGCGGTTTAGTCCCGTTTGAATGAGGGGTGAAGGGGGAGAAGTTCAGTTGTTGGCTGATGCTCTCCCTTTTTCATGGGTTGCTGAACTTATGCAGTCTGAATTAGAGGCTGTACAGGAAAGGTAGCGAGCGTCTCGGGTTATATCCTCGACCAGGATAGGGAAGTTTTAAGGAGGGTTGAAAATGAATGGCTCAGAGGGATTCAGTCTGAAGCTGGCTTTGACGATTCTCTCCCGGTCAAATTCTTTTCGCAATGATGTCATTGTTTAAGTGCAATACGGTTAAACTCTACTCACAATCACCAAACATCCTCCGGGAGTCTCCATTGCTTTTCTAGGAATAGCGTAGAAAATGGGTACTTGTTTATCACTTGTCTGCGATCGCAATCACAGGCTTACTAGATCGCGATCAATTTCATTTTGCAAAACGATAATGAATATAAGCGGTTTTTGATAGTTACCCACTTTAACAAAGCTTTATATATTTAGGATTGACACGCCTGATTTATTCACTTAAAGTAGAAGAAAGAGCTACAAGCCAGCTCTCCAAAATCCAGGATTTTAGGGAGATGTTTACAGGAATAATTGTTCTCACCCCTCTCGCGTAAAACTAGCGCACTATTATGGTCGCAACAGTTCCAGCAAACCCGGTGAAAATTAACCCGTAAACCCCTTGGCCATAGACTTTTGGGGTGACATTTCGCACAAATGCAGCCAGCCCACTCGTTTCACTCCTGTCATTGGAGGAACGGGAGCGTTTAGCTTGACCATTTTTTTCCGAACCGACCGGGGTTAAGTTGGCAAATTCATCGCAACTCAACCGATCCAGGCGGTGAAGAGTGTACACCAGGAGTAGAACAATGACTTCAGCATTTCTCAATCGTGTTGTCGAACTGACCAACGTAGAGCGCGCACAACAGGGTTTAGCCCCACTCACGTTCAATCCGGAGTTAGCGGCGGCAGCACAGGTCCATAGCGCCAATATGGGAAGTGGCGATTTTTTGGACCATACCAATCCGTTCGATGGCACGATCGCAGCCGATCGCGTCACGAGTCAAGGGTACAACTACCAGACGGTGGCTGAAAACGTCGCGGGGGGTCAACCGACGCCGGAGCAAGTGGTCCTCGAATGGATGAATAGTCCCTCACACCGGGTTAATATCCTCAATCCCGCTGTGACGGAAATTGGTGTAGGCTATCATTTCCAGGAAAATGATACCGGGAATGTCAACTTCTTCCACTATTGGACCCAGGTTTTTGCGACTCCGCTGGAGGAACCGCGCGTGTTTCCCCAAACCCATACTCCAACCCCACCTCCAACGGACGGAATTACTGTCATTGCTCAACCCTTAACGGCCAACAATCAGGGATTTTTTGACCTCACCGCGAATGTCGAGGGAGTTCAACTGGCTCCAGGGGCCCTGAATGGCTACCAATTTGGACTGCGAGCCTTAGATGGAGATGATATCATCATCGGTTCGGCATCCGGTGAAGTCGTCAATGGCAATGCGGGTCGCGATCGCATCTATGGAACCGGCGGAAATAACTTCCTACGCGGCGGGAAAGGGGATGATCACCTTTTTGGCGGCACGAACAATGACATCCTCAACGGCAATAATGATAATGATGTTGTCTTTGGCGGGGATGGCAATGATGTGGTTCGGGGAGGTAAAGGCCATGACTATTTATACGGTGAAGGTGGCGATGACAATTTAATCGGCGATTTTGGTGCGGATGTTCTGATTGGAGGCGCTGGCGCGGACCTGTTCGTCCTCCGTCGCGACACTGTGGTTGGGGTGGTTGAGCCACAGATGGCCGACTATATTATTGATTTTAATCCAGGAGAGGGCGATCGCATTGGCCTGACCGATGGGTTGACGGAAAACGATATTACCTATCAGCGATTCGTGGATGTGGATAACAATGGCCTTCCCGATGCACTGATTCAAATCAACAGCACAAATGAAATTTTAGGGGTTGTTCTAAATATCAATCCCCTGGAGTTAAACGGAATGTTTCAAGCGGTCTCCCCGGACATTTTGGCGATGGGGTAAGGGGATTCTGACTCAGTGGATGGGATGATTTTAAATTAGATACTTGAGATTGGGTGGATAATCAACCACCCAATTTTTTAGTTTATCCCAGGGTCTTCAGTTTCGCGGCGGAATTATCGTTCCCCTGACCCAGGGATAACATGACAGAAGGGTTACCCAGGATTTTGTCCGATCGCCCGCAGTGCTGTTTCTAAATCGGCGGTCAGTTGATTGCCGCTTTCTTTAGGAGTGTCTAGGCAGTATTGAGAGACTTCTAAGGGAGGGGCAATGGTAATTTTCACGCGGCATTGCCAGTTGGGAATCGTCGGATTATATTCCAAATTGATCGGCACAATTTTCACCCCCAAATTAGGATGGAGGGATTCCGCTTGAATCGCCAGTCTTGCTAATCCCGGTTTAAGCGGATGAAGTTCACCATCGTGAAAAATCGCACCTTCGGGGAAAATCGCTAACATTTGACCCGCTTCCAGGAGTTCGACTCCATGCCGCAAACTGCCAATTCCCGGACGTTTTCTATCAATGGGAAATCCACCGACTCGGGGAATTAACCAGCCGTAAATTCCTTTAAATTCATCAATAGAGACCATATAGCGTAAGTCTCGTCCGGTGATATGTCGCCCTGCGGCATAAGCGACTAAAATCCCATCCCACCGCGATCGATGGGTCGGGGCCAGGATAGTGGGTCCGGCGGTGGGAAGATGTTCTTGACCGATGACTTCAATCTCTTTAAAGTAGGCAGGGAGGACGATAAAACGACCTACTGGATATAATGCACTGGCTAACCAAGGGGAAATTTTAGAATTCACCGATGGATTTTTTTCGGATTGGATAGGGGATTTAACCAGGGGTGTTTGCATGATTTTTGGCTAGAACTAAAGATAATACAGAGTAAAAATTAGGTTCAATTTGGGGTTTATTTGAATTAAATTTGGGAATTTATAAAAAGTGTTTTAAACTATTGGGGGCTGAATTTTTCTATTGTACTTGGATTGTTCCAGGTACAGGGGGAGAGTATGGACAGTTTGTAGATTGTCCTAGTCCGGAGGTACAGTAAAGGTTAGAAACCGGGTTTCTTGTCCAACTATTCAGCAATGTCCCAGGAATTGGGGCCAGAAACCCGGTTTCTTGTCCTTGGGAGTTCAACCTATATCCACGACCTCGGTGGAACTTCAGATAGGCGGGGGTTAAAAACCGGCTGAAAACATCACTCGCAATCTTTAACATTAACCCCTCAATGTAGAGGCGATTCGCGAATCGCCTCTACATTGAGGGTAAATTATCAACATCTGCGTAAGTTCTGCTGATGTGATATTTTTGTGTTATTTTAAGTTATAATTTTGCGGTCTGCAGACTGTCGGCGTTGAGAGAACCAGGATTGTAATTGGTCTCGACAATCCGATTCTAAGATGCCACCGAGGACGGATAAGCGGTGAAAGGAAGCGGGACTATCGGGGAGGTTGAGAACGGTGCGGATTGCGCCACTTTTGGGGTCGTCGGCACCATAGACGAGGAGACTAAGACGGGATTGGGCGATCGCCCCGGCACACATGGGACAGGGTTCTAGGGTAACATAGAGAGTACAGCCGTTCAAATGCCAATTTTGTAGCACTTGCCCCGCTGTCCGCAGGGCGAGGATTTCGGCATGGGCGGTGGGGTCATGGTCCCGTTCTCGGCGGTTTTCGGTGCGGGCGACTGCCTTGCCGGAAGGGTCTACAACGATCGCCCCGACGGGAACTTCTCCGGCCTCTGCGGCAGCTTGGGCAAGGGCGATCGCCTGACGCATCCAGTCCCGATGTATAAGATACTGCGGGTCTTGCACTCCGTCTTGCACTCCCATGATTACGTTGGATAATTACAGGTTGTGCAGTCGCCGGGATAGGTGGAGTTATAGATGTCTGTCCGTTGTCCAAAGAGTTGATAACGGTTATCGCGGATTTGTTCATAGACGCGATCGCCGGTCCATTTCATCCCGGGAAGTGCGCGATAGGCGCTGACAAATAGGCTCCCTCCGGGTAATAAATTCCCCAGTTCTTCTGCGGCATCACTTCCCTGCCACCGTCGTTCTGGGCGGTCGGCATCGATTAAAATCATCCCTTGTTCACAGTCTTTTGGCGTGATGCCTAAGCGAGAGAGACTGTTTTCATCCTGCATGGGAATATAGCGAAAAATATCGCCTTTGTCAAAGGTTTCTAACAGTTGAACTACGCTCACACAGAGATTGCATTTGCCGTCATAAATGAAAAAATAAGTCATGGATTTGGGGGGGGTAGGTTAACTTTGGGAACCGATTTTAAATGGAGTTGCTCGGGGGATAAATCGCCACCCTTAAATCAATTGGGTGCTATGATTAAGAGGGGGTCTAACTGTGCTTTGGCATCGAGTTCATATAGGTCATCACATCCCCCGATATGGCGATCGTTAATAAAAATCTGGGGAACGCTGCGGCGTCCATTGGCCCGTTCTGCCATTTTCACTCGGGCGGCACCATCTCCATCAATTTTATATTCGGTGAATTTGACACCCTTCCACATCAGGAGAACTTTGGCCCGAATGCAGTAGGGACAGGTTTGCCAAGTGTAGATTTCCACATGGGCTTTGATGTTTTCCGGGTGACGCCCTAACAGGCGATTCAGGAAGTTTAGCATTGTTCTGAGGGTTTAGAGAGGGGAGGGAAAGGGTTACAAGTTTAGAAGTATGGGAGATTATATCATGATTTTTACCCGATAGCCCAATTTTTCTTTTAAATCAGTAAATTTTGGTGATAATTTTCACTCCGGAATCTTGGATAACGCAGATTGTATTGGTGAATAAATAAGAATTCGGGATTAAGATGGTTTTGCCTTCTCCTTGCAGGGTCGTGTAACGTAAATCAATATCAATAACCGTTCCTTCAAAGTTACCGACGGAAATGCGATCGCGACGGCGGAAGGGTCGATAAATTAAAATTAAAGCCCCAGACACTAGATTCGAGAGGATATCTTTTAAAGCTAATCCCACAGCAAATCCAGTTAGACCCAACCCGGCAATTAACGCCGAAACATCAATCCCGAGGGTTCCGAGGGCGGTAACAATCCCGACAATCCAAACGGTGCTAATGAGGGTTTGTTCCAGCAATTTTTGCGCATCCAGACTCAACTTACTGGTGGTAGTGAGGCGGCGAATCAGTTTTCGCAACAAGGCAGCGGCAATCCAAAAACTGATGATAATCAGCAGACTACCAGCGACTCGGGGTACGTGGATAATAATCAGGTTTAATAACGGGTTTAGCATTCTTCTGAGTTCCAATCCGGAGAGTCTGGGCATTTGCGTTTGGGGTAACCTCTTGGGTGCCGATTTGCCCTAAACGATTGCCCTGTTACAGGACTGACGCAATCTTGAACATCAGGCCCTAAATGTAGAGGCGATTCGGGAATCGCCTCTACATTTAGGGGAGATTCTCCAAGTCTGCATAAGTCCTGTTTTAAACCGAGTCAACCGTTTTCTAAAACGCCGGTACAGTGAGGTTTAGAAACCCGAGTTTTTACCAAAAATGCTGATTATGAGTAACCGATTCGGAATAAAAACTGGTTTTCTTGTCCTCTTTTTTTAATACTCTACCGCAACTCTAGTTTACAACCAATTGCCAACTAAAACATAAGGTGCCCAATAAATTGGATGTTGATAATCTGGGTCTTTCAATAGGTTGAGTTGGGCTTGGCGTAACGCTTCAGATTTAGTGAGATTCTCTTCGTTTAAGGATTGGTAAAAGTCAATCATCAGAGGCACTGTGGCGGCATCATCAATGTACCAGAGGGTCGCGAGGGTACTGCGTGCACCGGCGCGAACGGCCATCCCTGCCAATCCCAAGGCGGCGCGATCGTCCCCAGTTGCCGTCTGACAGGCACTTAAAACCAGTAGTTCTAGGGCTTCAGTACCACTGCGATTTCTCACGCGCAGTAAACTATCCAGTTCATTGACATTAATGCGATCGTCCCAAGCGAGAATAAAGGTATCTTCGGCACTCGAACTAAATTGACCGTGGGTGGCGATATGGACGACGGGAAAAGGAGTTTTTAAAAGCTGTTGTTGTAAGGTATCGCGGGTAAATCCGTCATCCATGAGGACGATTCCGGAGAGTGCAGCATTGATTTGTTCAACTTCGATCGCCACATTCGGCAGTTGTGCGAAGCCAAATCGTTCTTCCGTTAAACCGGCGGTTAAGGCTTTTAAACTTTGTCTTCGTAAGGGTTGAGGGGCCGTGAGTTTGAGTCCAGGACTTACGGCGATGCTGTATTTTTCCAACAAAAATTGTTCCCCGTCATACAAGGCCGCCATTGGAATATTTCTAAACAGTCCATCGGGAACAAAGACTAATGTTTTAATGCCACTGTTAGCTAAACTGTCTTGAATTGGGGCAATTAACCAGTTGTAAACGGTGTTGGCATGAACCCGATATTGCCGAGACGTGCGAGTTACCAAGCTTCTTCTGAGGGTGATGAGGGTTTGTTCGATTTCTTCTTTGGGTAAGGGGGTGGAATAATGCTGTAACGGTTGGTTGGGTAGAGAAACGATCACTTCTAAGCGATCGCCCAAGACGATGGGATAGACGACTGCCGCTGTGAGGTCAACCTGTTGTTTATCCAGTTCCACGGCATTGCTATCCACACAAGCATCCCGAAAAAAGTTATCCAGTTCGGCTAATTTCAGAGATTCGATCGCCTGTAATGCTTTGTGAAGGTTTTCCTGAGAAACCCCCGGACTGGATTTGAGATTGGCGGAGGGTGAGGGAACATCCAACAGTAACGCCACTAATTCGCGATAAACAGGTTCGACACTATCGCGAAAAGAAAATTGCACTTCCCGATTGGTGGTGACTAAATCTAGGCGCAACGACTCCAGAGAGTTAACCGCTTGAGAATAGGCAATGACCGCCCCCGGGCGATCGCCGATCGCGAGGAGTACGCGCCCCAGTTGCCATTGCCAACGATAAGCAATATCCACCGCATTGATATGCTCTGCCAACTCTAACGCCTGTTGGGTGAGACTGTGCGCTTGCTGCCACTGGCGATCGCGTTCGTATAATTCCCCCAAATTCCCTAATGCATAAGATTCAGCGCGGCGATCGCCTATACTTTGGGCCTGTTGGACCGCTGTTCCTAAGAGTTTAGCCGCTTCCGGCAGGACCGAACTCAGGGATGATTTCCCCTCATGCCACTGAATTAAACTTTGTGCGAACTTAATTCGCGAATACACCGCCATCCGACTCGGAGGTAACGCTTCGATTTGGGCATGGATTTGCGGAATCCAGCTTTGAATCAGTGGTTCAGAGGCAGAATCACTCAGAATGAGGGGATTTTCAATTAACAAAGAGAGGACATTGAGACGGGCTTGGACCTGAATATCTGCTGATTCTGCCGTGGCTGCGGCTTGTTGATACAAACCCAAAGCCGCCTCTCCATCTTGGCGGGCGCGCATTGTATTCCCTAACGCGATCGCACTTTCACTGATGGCCCCCGAGGACTTTAACCGTTGGGCCGTCGCCAAACTATCCCGTAAGACCGATTCAGACTGTTCTAAATCCCCCACCATGCGTAAGGCATTTCCCAAGGCGAGTAAAGCGGTTACTTTAGTATCCGAATCAGTTTCCTGGGCTAATCGGGTTTGAAGTTGTTCTAAGCGAGTCAGCGATCGCCGATATAATCCTAATGCCTGTAAAGCCCGGGCTTGATTAATAATAGCCCGATATTCCCCAGACTTTTCCCCCGATTGGCGGTAGGCATCTGCCGCTTGTTCCCAAGTTGTCACTGCCGCTTCGGTTTGTCCGAGAGTAAATTCCAATCCGCCTCGGGTATTGAGGACTTGGGCGAGGACCCGAACGGAGGAGGCAGAGTCCGACTCACCTTGAATCAAAGCGAGACTTTGAGCGATCGTCGCTTTTGCCTCCTCCCACTCTCCCAATTCCTGTAACGCTGCGGACAGATTACTCAAGGCAACTGCTTGCTGCAATCGATTCCCCTCGCTATCACTGCGACTGGCAGCGGTTTCCCACACTGCCGCCGCTGCGGAAAACTCCCCAGATTGATAGAGTAGACGCCCTTGTTCGACTAATTCCTCAGTGGTTTGGGCGATCGCACCTAAGGGTAAAGCGAGCAAAACCAGACTAACGGATAACAGCAATCCCTGTTTAACGTGAAATAAAGACTTATGTTGGGGGTGTCGCATTTTTATAAAAAACTCTAGAGAACTGGACAGTGAAAAGTTTGGTGAAATAATTAATTAGGGGCCTTCAACTATCCAGTTCGTCTGTGTATGACTTGATGCCTGAATGACTCTTTGGCGTGAAGGAATTTTCTCAAACGTAAGCTGGGTAGACTTTGCAGCTCAAATAGAAGGGTCAGCATACTCTGATCAGAGTCACAGAAGAGGGATAGCTTTCAACCCGGGCTAGAGGGGGAACAACGATCGGGGAACAACTGATAGCGGTTTGTCGGTGTAGCGGTTAACACCAGATTGCCGCCCTCGTCGATCGCCCATCCGGTTGTTTCCACCAGTGGCTCCACCTTCATAGCCACCGGCGACTGCTCGGCGGGCTGGCGGCTATGTGATTCTCCATCGAGGGCGACTGGACGCAAATCGTGCCAAACCGACGATCCCATAAAGGGTTGATTCGGATTTTCCGGCAAACCCCCCCGTCCCGCGATCACAAAGCGATTCCCTTCTTGTGCAAGACAGCCCCGGACGATGCCATCGCTCGGATCGGTAGGATTATCTTCTAACTCTACCAATCCCGAAGCCGGATCGAGATCCGGTTCTTGGACTTCGATCGTCCCATCCAGACCAAACTGAGAACTGGCGGTAATCTGACTCTCAGGAGAGAGAAATAAACCTTGGGTGACGATATTGATGTTCCCCCCATTGCCACTGACGGCATTGGCGCGAACTAAACTATTTTCCAGCGCTACAATCGTACTGGCCGCGATCGCCAAGTTCCCGCCATCGCCCCCATCACCCAGTGCTTCTACACTAATGCGACCGTTATTGGTTAAAATCAAACCATTCTGGACGTTCAACTCCACATTTCCCCCCCGTCCAGAGGCCGTGGTTGCCGCAATCGAACCCTGGCGATCGACTGAGATGGATGAGGCATTAATTTGTAACGTTCCGGCATTTCCGGTACCTGCATGAGTGACGGTAATCGTGCCGCCATCGCCAATCGTGATGCGATCGGCATTGATTGTCACTGCTCCCGTATTTCCGGTAGGAACCGGCGGGCTAAAAAATGCTTGCTGCAACTCTTGTGGTGCTTGGAAAGCACTCGCCCCCATTTGAGATTGAAAAAAACCGCTACTGGAAACCCCAACGATTTCAATTTCCGCAGCATTCACGGTAATCCGACCGGCATTTCCCGTCCCACTGGTAAATGCACCCATCGACGCCCCATCTTTGAGGATAATCCTAGGGCTCGTCACCTGTAGTTCTCCCACATTTCCCGATCCAAAGGTTTGCAACCCCACCAAACTCGGCGATCCGATAAATGGATTCACCCCCACCACGTTGATTTCTTCCCTCGCCTGAATCGTCAGATTGCCCCCATTCCCCGTTCCGGAATCGGGAATCGGTTCTCCCAATATCGACAGGGAAGGAATCACCAACGAAAATAGGGTCGCACCACCTTCCACCTGTAATCTGCGCGTCGAAATCACCACATCCCCAGCATCTCCCGATCCGAAGGTAATACTTCCCATCTGGGTGACATTTTCGGGATTCAACGGCGTTGTGCCACTCATCACAATGGTATCGGCATTCACCCGCACATCTCCTCCATTTCCCTGTCCGGCATTAGGGAAAGGCTGTCCCAGAAATTGTGAAAATACGATCGAACTCAAACCCGCCCCTTCTGTAAGGGTTAAACGCGGCGTGTTCAAGCTTATGATGCCTCCTTCTCCTGTCTCGCTCGTCGAGACAATCAGTCCAGAGACAATCACCGGGAAACGGGGATTCACGCCTTGCAGCCAAATCGACTCGGAGGCAGTAACGCTGAGATCTCCCCCACGTCCGGTTCCTTCATTCCAACTTCCCATCTGTGCGCCATTGGTCAGGGTGACTTCCACCGCCGAAATATTGACACTGCCGCCTTGGCCTGCACCGGCTGAGTAACTAAAAATACCACTAAAGAGTAAGGGATTATAGGGAACGGCATTATCTCCCGTGATGGAATTTGCAGTCACGGTCACATTTGCACCATTTCCCGTAGAGGTGGAACCAGCAAGGGTAACAATTTGTCCGCCATCGGTTAAGTTTATCTCTGTGGCATTGACGGTAATTTCTCCACCGGATCCGCTGGCAAAATTTTCGCTGCCAATGCGACTGTTGAGATTGCGGTCTAATAGAGTTTCGCGATCGATTTCGTTGATATCTGGAATGCCCGTAGGAGGAACTGCAAATCCATGTATGGAAATTCTGTCAGCATTGAGAGTCACATTTCCAGCATTTCCCGCTCCTAAACTTAAGGTTTGAATCCGAGAACCGTCGGTGAGGTTAGTTACTGGGGCATTCACCATTACTTCGCCACTATTTCCGGTAGCGGTTTGCAGCACTTGGTTGACAATCCAGGAACTAAAGGGAAAAATTGAATCGACGCCGGATAAGCTGAGAGATTCCCTGGCATTTATGGCAATATTGCCGCTATTAAAAGTTCCGGGAGTCACCGCCACAATTTGCGATCGCTCTAAGCCGATATTTTTTCCCACAACTTGAATCCCGGCAATTGGATTATCTGCTACGGCTGGATTGAATAAGGAACTGCGATCGCTCAGTTGAATGTTACCAAATTCCGCCACGCGATCGTATCCCAACACCATCCCTCCGGGAGTGGGAATCACATCTACCGCACCATTCGTTACACCACCAATTTCAATCCGTCCCGACGGCACCGTTACCACAGCGCCATTGAAAGAAACATTTCCCCCTACTAAGCCAAATGTCTGTCCGGGGGCTACCCCCATTCCTTGAGGATTACTCGGAACAATATCGGGATTTCCTATGCCTTGAACTTGGATATTACCGGCATTAGAATTAAATTGCAAACCTACTGGAGTGCTGATGGTTAATAAAGGAGGTGCGTTGGGGGTGCTGGCACTAAACGTGCTGCCATCGGGAAATTGCACGCTGTTAGCGGTACTGCCAATAAATGAACCCCCAATATTTATCCTCGCATTGGGGCCAAAGACCATACCATTGGGATTGAGTACAAATAAATTTGCCAGACCATTGGCGCGAATTAATCCATCGATTTCGGAAAGATTGCTGCCGGTAATCCGAGTAAAAATATTTTGAATGGTGGGGGAATTGTTAAAAAAGGCTTCGGTGTTGGTCGGGACTGAAAATTCTGAAAAACTGTGAAATAAATTGACGCCGCTTTCGGTCCCGCCTTCAATGGTGATGCTGTTGCCATCAGGAACCACCACCGAATTGTTCGGTAAGGTGCTGTCGGGGATAATTTGGGCAGTGGCAGGCGAAAGGCACGCAAAACTCCCCATTGAGAGTGCTGTAAAACACCAAAGTGCGATCGCTTTAACGGAATGCTGCGATCGCGATCGGGATTGAAGTCCCCCCGGCATAGTTTTTTCCTCCAACGTCAGATAAATTAATGGGTCATTGGTCATTGGTTCTTGGTCATTGGTCCTTGGTTCTTGGTCATTGGTCCTTGGTCCTTGGTCATTGGCCCTTGGTCAATCTAAGAACCTCTCCCTAAATCCCTCTCCTCTTAGGAGAGGGACTTTGAGAATAGAGGGGTTTGGAGTTTGAGCCGCGTAGAGTGACACAGGAGGGGTTATACAGAACTTTTCACGGTCCAGTTTGGAGAAGCAAAACAAGGGAAATCCCTTCATCGGTGTTTCCGGGCTAGGAAGCCAGTCCGCAAAAGCTGCACCCTCCCCGGTTGTGGGTTTTTTGGATTAAAACGGGTTAGACACAATGGAAAAATAAAAGCCATTTTCTTGCCAGGTGCGATCGCCCGAGGGGCTATCTATCAAGGGATACCCCCAATCTAAGCGGGCGCGTAGGCGATCGCCGAAATCTAGCTGTAAACCCAGTCCTGCCGAAGCTAGGGTATTGGGGTCTGGATTGTCTGAATCTCCACTATTCCAAGCAGTGCCCACATCCACAAAGGGGACGACTTGGACCCCAAACCAATTTTGGCGATACACCGGAATCCGGAGTTCCGCAGAAGCGATCGCCCCATTATCCGTTAAAAGCGCATCTTGGCGATACCCCCGCACACTTTCTAAACCCCCTAACCCAAATTGTTCCAGGGGTAGCAACGACCCTGATGACAATTGGACATCCCCCCGGACTAATAGAGTCGGGGACCGTTGGGGGTCGCTGGTTTCCGAACCGAGAACCCGCAACCACTGTCCCTGTCCCCGCCAACTCAAAAAGCGACTATCCGGGGCGGAAGAATTCACTGTAGCATCAAACCAACCCACCCCGAGATTAAACTGCGATCGGGCCGCTAAAACTTCCCGAGAACTGCGCGCGGTCCATTCTTGAAAGAACCGGAAGGCGGAAATCCGGGTTTCCCCATCATCATTCGCCCCCGGAGAGAGGGGAAAATTTACCCCTAAAATAGAGGTTTCACTAGAACGACGGGCGAAAGTCAATCCCATCGCAAATTCCCGGGTGGGACTTTGGATCAAGGGTTGCCGTAAGGTAAATTCAGTATTGCGAGATTTTGCTTCAATATCTACGCGATCAAAGGGTGGTTCAATAATTTCGCTTTGAGTGCGACCGTGAGAGACACTAAAGGTCCCATTGCGGGCATTAATCGGCAGGGTATAGCCCACATCCCACTGATTACTGCCTTCGGTATTGGTGTAGGAGAAATTCAGGGTATCCCCAAACCCGAATAAGTTGCGGTGGTAAACAGTTCCTTGCTGGCGGAAGCTGCCCACACTGGGCGATCGCCCATTATCTAAAACGAACTCACTACCAAATGCCGATGCTTCCGTAATCCGCACATCCAGGACATTTTGACCCGGACGAGACCCTGCGGCGAGTTCTGCGGAGATATTTTCAATCCGGGGGTCCAGTTGTAACAGGCGCAAGGCATCCAGGAGTTGGTCAATATTGACGGGTTTTTCCGTGGCGATCGCCAATCGAGAACTAATATAATTGGGACTCAACCGCTGATTCCCCGTCACATTAATTTCTTCTAATCCTCCTTCCACCACCTGAATCCGCACCACCCCATCTTCTAGAGTTTGAGGGGGAATTAACGCCCCAGAGGTAATATATCCCTCCTGAGTGTACCGTTGAGTCACCGCAGTTCGCGCTTGCAACAGTTCCGCAAAGGACAGGGGCCGGTCCGTAAATGGGGCTAAAATCTCCGCCCAGATTTCGTTACTGAATACGGTACTATCGAATACCTCAAACCGTTGCACCTCAATTGCACCAGGAATTTCTCCCGTGGGGTCTACTTGCAATGGGGGCGCAGCCGGATCCGCAGTCGGGGGTTGGAGGAGTTCTTCCGGAGGGGGTAGCAACGGAGGGCGTTCCGGTAATTGGGGGCTACCCGGTGGCAGGGGATTGGGAATTCGAGACGGATCCGTGAGGGTTCCCGGATTGGTCGTTTGTGCCAAAACTGCACCCCCATTCCCACCTAGGAGTAATAACAAGGTTAGGGTAAACCGAATTAAGCGGGTGGTTTTGCGGGACTCATCGGGGCTTTCCCGGGGTTCCCGGGCAAACCCAGATCCGGTGAAAGACGAGGACTCGTTCTGACTTTGGTCGGATTGCGGATGTTGAGGCAGGTTAATGGTTGGCATCGCTAATGAGCTGATGAAATCCAGGTGGATCGAGTTGAGCTTAATGTATCGCAAGATCCGCGTTTGTTCCTGATGATTTATGCACACGGATCGAAAAGAGGGGTTTTCAATCATGACCACTCCGACAAATTCTCTATTAGTTTCGAGAAAAGGGTGACAAGGTGGGTCATGGCAAATCAGGAGAACCGGCAAAGCTATGATGAAAATTTTTCCGGTTCTAGCATTACCTCTGTTCTGAGGAGATTCTCGGCTTTCAGATGCACCCGCACTGAGATGTACCTACACTCTACTTGCTCTGTGGTCTTCTGCCAAGGGATGGACTGTTCGATGCAGGCCAATTATTTTGGATTTTATTCTTATTTGGGATATTTCTTGGCAATTTAAGCCGAGTTGCTGCCTGCTACTTGCGCCAAAAACAGTAAGGGCCTAGTCACAAGACTAGACCCTATTTACGGAATGACTGGTTCTTCAAAATATATAGCAAAAAAGACGAAAGGTTTTAGACGATTGACAATTGCTTACTAGGGTTTACAATTTCCGCAGCTTCACCCTTGTGGGCCTCGCCGCACATCGGTTCTCAAGACAGGAGACACGCGGCCATTGGAACCAACGAATCCTTAAATCTTTCTTCTCCTTACTGCTTTTTTTCCGTGTCTAGTATGAAAGTAGCATACCCTTTTTGAACCTACAAGTAGTTTTTACAAAAGTTTACAAAAAACTCTTGAATCCCGGGTCAAAATTCTGACAACGGCGTAAAAATCGCTGAGGAATCTGCCACTGTCCCCCCCAATGAAGATGAAGATAAGAGGCATGAATCGCCGGGGTGGCAATTTGGGGAAAAGATCCCCATCCTTCCGGAGTCACGGGGAAGTTCCGGTGGAATCCCTGGAGTTGAAACAAGGGGGAAGCGGGTTCTGCGGTGAGGTGCGATCGATGGAACTCATGACCCCAGACGGTTTCCCCAGTCCGGAATAAGGGGGTGTCTTGGAGGGTTTTGGCAAGGCGATATCCCAAACTGAGGCGGGAACCCATGACGGCATTCGGGGGAAAAATACCGACCATTGGCCAGGATTTCCCAGTAAAATCAAGTAAATTCTGACATAAATACATCAAACCGCCACATTCAGCATAAGTCGGCATCCCTGACGCGACTGCCTGATAAACCGATCGCAATACGGAGGTATTTGCAGCAAGGGTTTCAGCAAAGATTTCTGGGAATCCCCCGCCTAAATATAATCCCTGGACTCCCTCCGGCAAGACGGCATCCTTAAGAGGACTCCAGGGGACTAATTCTGCACCGAGGGATTCGAGGGAGTCTATATTATCTTGATAATAGAAATTAAAGGCGCTATCTTGGGCGATCGCCACGGGAATTTTCGATTTAAACCCGTCCCAATTGGGAATTTCTAGGGGTGAGGATTTCCGCAGATTTTCCAAGGCAACCCTCTGTGTAGAGGCGATTCGCGAATCGCCTCTACAGATATCGGGTTCAGGGGGAAGTTCTAAGGGTTTTACCGCCGTTGCCGGAGGGGATTTCAACAGGGGGAATAGCTGTTCCCAATCAAAGCAAGTTTCAGCCAGATGTGCAAGGCGATCGATTAACGCATCCAGTTGGGGGAATTCGGCAGTGGGAATGAGTCCGAGATGGCGATCGGGAATAGTAATGTGATCCTGTCGCCGCCACACCCCTAAAATTGGCATTTGAATCGTTGCTAAGGCATCTTGCAGCAATTCTAAATGGCGATCGCTACCTACGCGATTGAGGATAACCCCGGCAATGTTTACCCGAGGATCTAATGTTCGATATCCTTGGGCGATCGCAGCGATCGAACTGGACAACCGACTGCAATCCAAAACTAATATAACCGGCAATTGCAATAACCGGGCAATATGGGCGGTACTGGCAAAATCCCCGAGAAAAAATAAAGGAGACGATTCCATCAACAGGGGGGCTGGTTGCACCCCATCAAACAGTCCCATCACCCCTTCAATTAGGGAAAATTCAGCCAATTGCGAATGGCGATTAAAACAGTCTTGAACGTATTCCGGGGAAGTTAAAACCGGATCTAAATTGCGACAAGGCCGACCCGTGACATAGTGATGAAACATCGGGTCAATATAATCCGGTCCAACCTTAAAAGATTGCACCTTTAAACCTTGTCGTTGCAGATAGGCTAAAATTGCTAAAGTTATCGTTGTTTTGCCAACGCCGCTTCTTTCTCCGGCAATTATTGTAGTCATTGTTTCTTTGTCATTGGTCCTTTGTCTTATGTCATTGGATAAATTTTACTATACCCTACTTTGCGCTTAAGGCTGAGGCGATTCATGTCTCATCCCAAGACAACATAACTTGAGGAAGGGGCAGGTGAATTTTTATCGAATTAAGTTACAATACAATTAGCAATTCAATGGAGTAGAGTGCCATGTCTGCCGAGGCGATCGCAGAAACCATGAACCCCGTCCCAGAGGCAGCCGAGTGGGAACCGCCCATGCCTCCTACGGACCTGATTTTTGATGACGGAAAACCCTTGGAAAGTAATCGACACCGCATTGCCATGAATGCCCTGATTGACGCAGTGCCTGCCCTATTGCCGGACCGCACTGATTATTTTATGGGCGGGAATATGTTTATTTATTACAGCAGTAAACAAGCCAAAAATCGAGATTTCAGAGGGCCAGATTTCTTTGCAGTTTTGGATGTAGAACCAGGCGATCGCCCGGGATGGGTCGTTTGGGAGGAAGAGGGTCGTTATCCCGATGTGATTGTAGAACTAACCTCCCCCAGTACCCGAAAAATTGACCTAGGACCGAAAAAAGACCTCTATGAACGGGTATTCCGAACTCGGGATTATTTCGTTTATGACCCCTATAATCCCAATTCTTTGCAAGGTTGGCACTTGGATGCTAATCACAAGTATCAACCCCTTGAACCCGATCAACGGGGGTGGTTATGGTGCGAAACTTTAGGGGCATGGCTGGGAAATTGGGAAGGAACTTTAACGCAAGTTTCTACTACTTGGTTACGCTTTTATCATCCCGATGGAACGTTAGCTTTGTTACCGAACGAAGCAGCACAACAGCAAGCGGAATTGGCACAACAGCAAGCTGAATTGGCTCAACAGCAAGCGGAATCGGCTCAACAGCAAGCTGAATTGGCTCAACAGCAAGCTGAATCGGCTCAATCCAAGGCCGATCGCCTTGCGGCAAAATTACGAGAAATGGGAGTTGACCCCGAACAGTTGTAGTGGAAAAAAAGAGGGGGCGATCGCCTTCTTCCAAACAGGACTTACGCAGATTTTGAAAACACACCCTAAAATAATGTAGAGGCGATTCGCGAATCGCCTCTACATTTTAATGAGATTACTAACGAGATTACTGACGTAACTTGAGAATCTCGGTGGTCACCGACAGACTTTCTTCATAAAGCATATCGCGACCCCAGCGCTGTAACTGTTGTCCCAGGAGGTATTCCGCCTTTTGGTCTGTTAACGGCGTCACCTGTTCCGTGCGACAGTTTTGAGCGCTTCCGCCAGACTCCATCCGCATACAGCCGGTGGTTTCAGAACAGAGAATCGTGCAGCAATTCGCCTCACTATTAGTAGAAGTGAGACGCAATCCGACCATATCCCCATTAATTTCACCCCAATCTGCTGTGGGAATGGCGGCTAACTCGGCTTCTACCGTGCGATCGCCTGGACCTTTGAAGGAAACTCGGCGAATATCATAATCGCCGCCTTCTTCGTGATAAGACAAAGGTTTCCAACCGAGGCGAGAAGCGAGCCAACCCAGGAACATCAGCGCTTGAGAGGCATTTCCCTTTTCATAGTCAATCGTAACGCGATCGAGTTCTATTAGGGAAGCGCGACGTTCCGGGGGGTCAAAAGCGGCAGCAGCCAACTCCTGCCAGGAGGTGAGGCGGTGCCAGTTCAAGTCCGCCATATAAGTTTCTTCATCGATCAGCTTTTGCATCTTCAGAAACTCGGACTCGGGGTCACTAAAGTAAGACGAGTCCATAATCATGCAATTGCAGGATTCCGAGAGCTTTTGGAACAACTCCTGTTCCGGATTGGGGGTTGCCTTCCACCAGACAAATTTTGGCAATGACGGAATCATCAGCGACACCACCAAATCCCCGACTCGTTGCAGCGCTTGCTTGGTGCCGCGTAAGGTGATGTACTCACAACAAATTAAGCGGCTGGAGTTGCCTTTTTGGATGGGACAATAGGCGGAAACTTGCGCCGTGACCCCCTCATCTTCACCCAGGACGGGACACAGGGTGATAATGCGGCAGGGATTTTGGGCGGCGATCGCCTCGCTGATGCTGAACCCTCGGGCATTGGGATTGGTGACTTTCTGGCGATCGGGTGGCATCTTATCATACTCTTCCCGCAGCCGGATCAGGGTTTCTGGGTCAATGCGCCCGGTTACTCTGATTCCGTAAGCGATTTGAGCTTCCTGAACCGCTTCCTTGGTTAGGGTTCCATAAATCCCATCAATGGGCCCTTCATAAAAGCCCAAAGCCCCTAGCAACTGCTGGAATTCTTCGGGTTCATAGACCACCATACTAAAGGTTGCCGCACGGGTGGCAATACTAGAAGCCCTGCCGCCACTTTCCGAGAGCCAGATTCGACCCAATTCTGACTCAATCTCATCAAGGGAAATATCTTTCGGTTGTTGGAGCGCAACAATTGGAGTAGCCATATTAATTTAATTGTTGAGTGTTGAGTAGTGATTGTTGAGCGGCAAGGATGAGGGATGAGGGTTTGGATTGCACTGTTGGATGTCCGGTTCCAGGTTCCCTCTTCATCCTTCATCCTTCATCCTTCCGAAGGTTACAACCTGCGCCAGCGGTGATCGTTACGATTGAGCAGCATTTCTGCTTCCACAGGCCCCCATGTCCCGGCTTCATAAAGGGCGATCGCCTTGGGATCGGAAGGAGCATCCCAAACTTGCAGCAGGGGAGTTAGGACACGCCAAGACTCCTCCACCTCATCCCCCCGGGTAAACAGGGTTTGGTCCCCTAACATACAGTCTATCAACAGCCGACTGTAGGCATCGGTGTTTGCCTGACCGAAGGTGGTATCGTAGCGGAAATCCATATCCACCGATCGCGTTCTTAAGGAGTTCCCCGGGGTTTTCACCTCAAAGCGCATCGAAATCCCCTCATTCGGCTGAATCCGCATCGCCAACACATTGGGATTCGCCTGTTTTGCCGCAGATTGGAACATCAAAAAGGGGACTTCCCGGAACTGAATCGCAATTTCGGTGACCTTTTTCGGCATCCGTTTGGCGGTTCTCATGTAAAACGGCACCCCTTTCCAGCGCCAGTTATCGATATACAGCTTGAGCGCGGCATAAGTTGGCGTCGTGGAGTTCTCGTCAACCCCTTCCTCTTCGCGATACCCTGGAACCTGCTTTCCTTTCATCCATCCGGAAGTGTACTGACCCCGAGTAGCGGAAAGGTCCAGATTTTCAATATCCGCCAGGTGAGTCGCTTCTAGGACTTTCACCTTCTCATTGCGGATACTATCGGCATCGAGGGAGTTGGGAGGTTCCATTGCCGTCAGGGTAAACAGTTGCATCAGGTGGTTTTGCACCATATCCCGCAGCGCGCCTGATGATTCATAATACCCAGCGCGTCCTTCTAAACCCACGGTTTCGGCCACGGTGATTTGAACGCACTCGACAAACTGACGATTCCACAGGGGTTCAAAAATGGCATTGGCAAAGCGAAATACCAGCAAATTCTGGACAGTTTCCTTGCCTAAGTAATGGTCAATCCGGTAAACCTGCTTTTCTGAGCAGACTTTTTGGACGACTTGGTTGAGGATTTGCGCCGTACCCAGATCGTGACCAAAGGGTTTTTCAATGACGAGGCGTTGTTTCTCGCGATCGCCTAGCATTCCCGCCTCACCGAGTTGCTCGATCGCTTCCGCGAAAAAGCGCGGTGCCACACTCAGGTAAAACACCCGGTTCTCCCGAGTCCCACGTTTTTCATCGAGTTCACTCAGAAAGGCTTTGAGTTTCTGGTAGCTTTCTGATTTGTCTATATCGCCTGGACAATAGAACAGTCCGTTCGCAAAGTCTTCCCAGAGCGCTTCTGAACCAATCCCATTGCCAAATTCTTCGACGCCTTGGCGGCAATGATCTCGGAAAAACTCATGACTCCATTTACTGCGGGAGACGCCGACAATTGTCAGTTCCGGAGGCAATTTGCGCTCCAGCTTCATCTGATAGATTGCCGGAACGAGTTTTCTCTGGGTGAGGTCACCGGAGGCCCCGAAAATAATCAAAATCTGCGGTTCGGGAATCCGATCTTGTTGGAGTCCCACGCGCAGGGGGTTTTCTAATAGCGTTACCATCTGGTTTGAAAAGAAGTTAGAGGTTAGGACACAGACATTTAGAACCGAGATTAAACTTGACAGATCAATCGGTTCTGCTCTAGGGCTGCCTCTTGTCCCCGGACCGATGTCTTGGTCCGGGTTAGGGTGGGGTCCTCTTGATCCCCGGGGATTGGGGGACCCCTCCTAGCCCCCCCTTGGTAAGGGGGGGGACCGGAGTGATTTCTGGAAAGTGATTGTCGCGGCAGAAAAATGGGTAACGGACTGATGCCGTACCCATTTTCCCATCCCGACTAGGCGGGAGCCAGTTTTTTGACTTTGGTTTCTAGGGAACTCATGAGGGACTCAAAGGGTTGAATAAATTTATCAATGCCTTCATCTAAGAGTTCTGCCATGACTTGATCCAAGTCGATGCCTACTTCGGGGAGGTTCTCAATGAGTTTGTAGGCTTCATCGACATCGGTTTCGATGCGGCTGGCGACATCGCAATGATCGGCACAGGCTTCGATGGTGGCTGGGGGTAGGGTATTGACCGTCTCGGGTCCAATCAGTTCATCCACGTAGATGACATCACTGTAGTTGGGATTTTTGCTGCTGGTGGAGGCCCAGAGTAAGCGTTGGGGGTTGGCTCCTTTGGCAGCCAGGGCTTGCCAGCGATCGCTCTGGATGATTTCTTTGTATTTTTGGTAAGCAATCTTGGCATTGGCGATCGCCACCTTGCCTTTGATTTCTTCCAATTTGGCCTTTTGCGGCAGTTCGGTGACGTGCTTGAGTTTCTCGTCGATCGCCTCATCAACTTTCACATCAATTCGGCTGATAAAGAAACTGGCAACTGAAGCAATTTTATTCACATCTTGGCCTGCCTTAACCCGCGCTTCTAAGCCGCGAATATAAGCCCAAGCGGTCTCTACATAACTGTCTACAGAAAATAACAACGTAATATTAACGTTGATCCCCTCAGCAATCACTTTTTCAACCGCCTCTAACCCCTCGGGAGTTCCGGGAATCTTCACCATCACATTTTCCCGGTCAATGGCCTTGTAGTAGCGCTTGGCTTCCGCCAGGGTTTTGTCGCCGTCGGTAGCGATGTTCGGTGGCACTTCAATACTGACATAGCCATCTAAACCCTCAGTTTCATCATAGATGGCCCGAAAATGATCGCAGGCATTGCGAATATCTTCAAACACTAAAGATTCATAAATTTCATCAACGGATTTATCGGCTTTGATACCTGCTTCAATATCGGCATCGTAAATTGCATTTCCGACAATGGCTTTCTCAAAAATGGAGGGATTAGAAGTCAGTCCTCGCAGTCCTCGGGTTTCAATCAGGGTTTTCAATTCACCAGACTGGATGAGATCTCGGTTCAAATTATCCATCCAGATACTTTGACCATATTCTTGTTCGATTTTTTGGAGTAAGGGATTGATTGCCATAAGTTTTATTTCGTTGGGTTTCTAGGTAACTACAGGGTATCATTCTGAATGTTTTCAAAGCGGATGATGACTGTCTGTGGTATGAAAGTCACTCATTTGACGCTTAAGTTTTAGCTTATCTTTGAATCGGCCTAAAAGGTAAGGGGAGATTGCCCTACTGTGTCATCAAATCATCATCAATGACTGGCGATCGCGGCGTTCTTCTCTTGCTTGCGATCGCTAATGAAAGATTTTACCAGGGCCACATCATCTTTACTGCCAATAATCACCGGAGTACGGGTATGAAGTTGATCCGGCACCACGTCTAAGATCTCCTCCGTTCCCGTACTTGCCAATCCCCCCGCTTGCTCAATTAAAAACGCCAGGGGTGCGGTTTCGTACAGCAGGCGCAATTTACCCTCGGGTTTTTTAATGGTTCCAGGATACATGAACACCCCCCCTTCATGCAGGATCCGATGAAAATCACCCACTAACGCCCCACTATAACGAGCGGTATAGCCCTCGTGCCGATGAACATAGCGGATATAGTCTCGAATCGATTCATCCCATTGCCAGAAGTTGCCTTCGTTCACACTGTAAACCGCTCCATGCTCGGGGACCTGAATATTCTGATTTGACAGAATAAACTCTCCCAAACTGGGATCCAGAGTAAACGAATGAACCCCCTTACCAATGGAATAAACCAGCATGGTACTGGGTCCATAGAGGATATACCCGGCAGCCAGTTGTTTGCGCCCACTTTGCAGCAAATCTAGGGCTTCCTCATTTTCATCACTCCCCTCTTGTTGACGAATCGAAAAAATTGAGCCAACATTCAGGTTGCTATCAATATTAGACGAGCCATCAATCGGGTCATAAAGCAGGGTATAACGACCAATGGGGCAGTTTTCCGGGATATAGTACGGTTTCTCCATTTCCTCCGATGCCAAGCGACAAACTAGGCCACTTTGCTTGAAAACGGAGATAAACACCTCATTCGCATAGACATCCATGCGTTTGACGCTTTCTCCCTGAACATTAATGTCGCCACTAAAACCCAGCACCCCTTCCACTAAACCCGCCCGACTCAACCGGCGAGAAATCAGCTTGGCTGCTAAAGCAATCCGGCTCATCAAGGCGCTGAGGTCCTGAGCATCCGCAGAAAAGCTCTGGAGTTGCTGCAAAACGTGCCTGGATAGGGTCGTACAGTCGCGATCGAGCGATTGAGTCTGCTCAATCGGATTTTGTTTTGTTTCATCCTTCATCGTTCTTGTCTTCCTTTGGAGTGGTTCTACTTCAGACGACTGGAGAGGTTAGCGGGTGGTTTTTCCCCAGTCGCCCTTTCCTTTCCATCTTAAAGAAGCATTTTCAGCAAGGCGGGTTAACTTTAGGGTAACTATAGAAAACGCAACATTTTCTTAAGTATTTCTGCTGTTTTGCAGAGAAAAGTCGGACTTAAGCATAAAATTGCCTAAAAGTCAGTTAACCCAGATACAAACTGGATAAAATTTCAAATTGGGTTATTCCCTCTCTCAGATAGAAGCCTCGAAACAGTCATTTCCGCTCAGACACAAAATTTAGCAAAAATATAGAATTTACTTCTATCTAAAAAGGGAGCGAGATTCCAATGTTTAATAAAAATTGTAATAGTTAAAAATCAATAGATTTCTGGATTATTTTAGGAAATAAGTTTTTTTTAAATTTCAAATAACCGGAATTAAACGAAACATTTTTAATGTAAAAAAAGGGACTGTCTCAAAGTTGAGCAGTCCCCGATCCACAAAATTGGCTAGTCAATCGAAATAGATTGAGGGCGGTTGTTGTAACTGCCACTGCCATTATTATTCCCCGTGGAAGAACCCGTGGGGGAAGCTCCTTGTTGTTCCAGCCAACTTTTCACCGGGTCATCGGAGAGATTGAGTTGGAACACCCCAGAGAAAAATCCACCTAAAAAGGCAACCGGATGTTCGGTCATTTCTTTAAAAATTGGACTCAGTTCATCTAAAAACATGGAATGTCTCCTTTGGCGGCCAATGCTTCTCAGAAGTAGCATATCCCCCCGGATTTCGCTATCCCGGGGGGATATGCCTACTTCTGCTGGTATCCTAGCGCGTTTAACACCGGAGTAGCCGTCGGCATCCCGAACCTTTCGGGCCTGGGGTCCCGATGGGGTGGCGAAATGCTATACCACCATGAACTAGGAGGGATTTTTTTCCGGTAAGAGGCACTTATCGGAATCGCAACCGGCAGGTCCTGCTTCAGCTAATTCACCGAGGTCATAACGCTGGAGGGCATTTTTAAAGTCATCGGTTTTGCGACGAACTAAGACCTCAGCGCTGAGGCGATCGTACTCCGCTTTATCAATGGGTTCAAAGGGGAGACGAGGGAAAGATTGGCGATCGTCAAAGCGAGCGAGTAAGGCGGCAGAAATGTAGCCTTCATCGTTTTGGATTGCTTCATAAATCCGAGTACCTAGGGTTTCAATTTCTGACTCCCGAACTTCCACCGTTGCCGAGGTGTTATGGGTGACATAGTGGCTTTGAACATTCATGTAGAAGTCCATTTGAGCCATCGCACTAAATTGACTAATATCAATTTCATCGGCACCGGGTAAATCGGCCCAACTGACGGCAATGGGAATTTCCACCAACCATTCAGAACAGCGCGGGTCAAACGGATCATTCAGGAGATTGCCCTTTTCATCCTTATCGGATTGGGAGGGAATGACACTGTAACCGTAGTCGATACAAGCCAAGGCAACCGGGTCGTTTTTACCGAAAGTAATTCGGCGAATAAATCGCTGGGCTTTAGGCGGATGCCACCCGGGAGATGCGCCGGTTAGTAAAGATTTGGTCCCTGATGGCTGAACGGTTGTGCAACGATTGGGACGGCGCAATCCGTGGCGATCGCAATAATCCCAGACTTTCTCATGAACAATGTCACGCCAGCGAGTCAAATAGGCTTCTTCTTGACGCTTAAATTCGATGCCTTCCGGGGTTGCGGGCCGTCCTTCAACCCACCAGCGCAACCAATCCACCCCAAAGGCATGAACAAAGAAATCAAACAATCCAGTAAAGGAAACGCCGACAATCGGATCGATTTCCCGGCTGTATTGATAGCGGGGTTCAACGAATTTATGATTCAGCAAAGTTGCCACGGATAAAGCACCGGCAGCAAAAGCATCTGCTTGTTCGCGATCGTTTTCGGGGTCAATTTGATTCAGATGAATCTCAGCTAAATTGCACTGCCCGGTGAGGGTTCCGCCGAACACACCTTTATGGAATTCAGGTTCGTTAAAGCAGAAGGTATCCTGGCGACCCTGAATGGGTACAATCTCCCGAATCACTTGCCATTTGCCTTTAGTGGTGGGGTGATGACCATCAGACGTATTAACACGCTGACAAGGAATTGCAGCACAATCGGTGATTTGCAGATACCACAAATCTTTGTTACGAATGCCGAGATTGGTGCTTTCACAGGCTCGGGATTGCAAGTTAATCGAGGAGCGAATCCCGCATTTGAGCAATAATAGATAGACCCGATAGGCGCGATTATAATCGGACAAATACAATCGAACGCCACCGCTGGACGTAGCGGAACCATCGGCATCAATTAAGCCTGCAATGAAGTGTAAAATCCCTTCCCGATTCCAGCTTGCCAAGGGTTCCAATGCTGTGGCATTGGCTTTTAAATCGCGGACTTGTTCGGGGTCGAATTGGCCTTGGAAACCCGTATAAAGCAAGCAAGGGGTTTCGGGATTTTCTGCGTAGTAACGCAATTTTCCTGAAGTCCGACCGGCAAGGGCCAATTCCGGATAGGTTTTGGCTCCATATAAGCGCAGTTGGAGTTGAGGCTTGCCATTAGATTGGCATAAAGAGCCATCCCCCACCAATTGTCCGAGGGTGTAAGCCCACAAGGGGTCTACAAATTTGCCATCTTGATAATCAATCTGGAATGGCTCAGTGTGCAGGGCATATTTGTGGGTGGAAAGATGCTCTTGCAGTTGGGCCGTGGTCATTTCCAGATAGGTTTTACCAAAGCGGTCCTTAACAAAGAAACGGTGTTTTTCTGTTACATCTAACCAGGTCCCATCAGCAAAAGAGACCCGATAAAGTTGGCGATCGCGCCCCGTCAACATCGGAGTGATACGACTCCACCGCTGACCATTCCAAATTTCCACCGATTGACCGACGAGCGATCGAATCGAGTGCATTCCATCTCGCGTCACCAGCATCGTATCGCCAGAAACACAATGAAAATCTGCACCAATAATTTCACCACATGGATTTAATCCTACTCGGGATAACCTATGCTCTAACTCGGGTTGAGAAATTTCTGGATAGCGATCGCCTATCCATTGCTTCCCTTTGCCCTCGTTATAGGCTTTCAGAAAATCCCGTTTAGACTCGCGATCGGGCATTAAATCGCAACTGGCTCGGGCAACGGCTTCACCAGCCCATTGAATGGCTCCTTCCCCAGAATAGTATTGTTGACGCACTGCATCAATACATTCCTGGAGGGTCGGTTTATGGTGAAAAACTCGGGTGTGATTGGACATTCTGAGTGCATCTCTTTCCGGGTCGATGCGCCAGTTTCCAGCCTCATCTTGTTGCCATAAATTCATCTTGGCATTAGCAAACAATTCATCATCGCTTGCTCCCTGCCTCATGCCTGCAGATCTTCTGATGTTGCCGGCCACTATTGTGCTCGCCGCTTCATCAATCAATAAGCAGCATTCGACTGAATTTAATTGGCGTCCATTTGCTTTATTTAAAATTAAAGCAACTCGCTGATAAAGGTCAGTTAATTTAACGGGATTAGCAACCCCTCCAAACCCTTTCAGCGGTTCTCCGGCTGGACGAATATCGCACAGATCCACGACAACTTCAACAGTTGAATTAAACCGCTCATCGGTGGAGAGTTCTAGCAGAGTTTGATAGGATTGCACCCACCCAATCCGGGAGTCTCCGACATTCATGAGGACCCGATCGCCATCGTAAGTCACCTCAGTTTCTTGGCGACGGCGATCGCTGGGGGTCAGGCCAATTTCACCTTGGAGGGTGATCTGAAGTCGGTTGCGAATCGGCGGCAACTGATTGATATATTGAGGTTCGAGGACTGCGCCAGTCCCACATCCCATCATCGCAAGGCCCATTAACAATCCAAAGGCTCGCCAATCGTGGATATTTGTCGAGGAACAGTTATAGGCCCCAGAAAAGTTTTCCGGGCGTTCGATCCAGTCGGTGCCCCCCACCCACAACCAGCGACCCGAGGAGAGGGTTTTGAGTTGTTTCTGCATCTGGGTGAGGAGTGCCACCTCGTCGGAGTTGAGATTACCGAGTTTCTCTAATCCAGCAATGGTGCGATCGCAGACTTGATCCCAAGTTTCGCGCCCATCATTCTGGCGGCGGCTGTAAGTCCTAAAAAACACCGGATTCGCTGCCGGTGCGGTTTCGGGAAAATCGCTGTGGTGGCGCGTGCGTTCCAATTCTCGAACCATAAGTCAATCTCTTCTCGTATCCGCATATAGCTGTAGATCAAGACTATACGCCATCTTAGATTTAGTGGTCAAAGGTTGTTAATTTTTAAGATTTGCGCTATGTCTAGGGCCAGGGGGGGATGTGGGGAGGATGGGGGAGATGGGGAGGATGGGGGAGATGGGGAGGAGAAATATTAACCTAAATGCGGAATGTGGATAGAATAAACCAAAGCCAGATTTCTGCGCGGGATTCTCCTGTTCCCGAAGGGGAGGCTTAATCAAGGAGAGGCGACGCAGAGGGACTGGTTCAATCTACATAAGGGGCATCACCGCCGAGAATCGCCATGATGTTTCAATCTGCTACGACGCACCAAAGCGCTGCCACGGGTTACGATACCCTCCTCGACGTTGAACTTCGCAAAGTTTTTAAGGTGTTTGAGGGGGAAACTGCGGTCCGGGGTGTCGATCTTGACATTAATCGAGGAGAATTTTTTAGTATCCTCGGTCCTTCCGGCTGTGGCAAAACGACCACCCTAAGATTGATCGGAGGGTTTGAGACGCCTTCTGCGGGAGAGGTCCTGATTCGGGGTAAGTCCATGAATCAGGTTCCGGCTTATCAGCGCCCGGTAAATACGGTGTTTCAGAGTTATGCGCTGTTCAATCATCAGTCTATTGCTGAAAATATTGCGTTTGGGTTGCGAATCAAACGCTGTGGAAAAAGTGAAATTGAGGAGCGAGTCAAAGAAGCGCTCAAATTGGTCAAAATGGAGTCTTACGCCAATCGCTATCCCTCTCAGCTCTCGGGAGGTCAACAGCAACGGGTGGCTCTGGCACGGGCGCTGGTGAATCGTCCAGCGGTTGTGTTGTTGGATGAACCGTTAGGGGCGTTGGACCTGAAGTTGAGGAAGCAGATGCAGGTTGAGTTATCGACGTTGCATCGAGAATTGGGGCTGACTTTTGTGATGGTGACTCATGACCAGGAGGAGGCCCTGTCTTTGTCGAACCGGATTGCTGTGATGCATGAGGGCAAGATTGAGCAAATCGGGAGCCCGAGTGAAATCTATGAGCGCCCCCGATCGCCGTTTGTGGCGGATTTTATTGGGGAAACCAATTTATTGCCGGGACGGATTGAAGGGAGCGATCGCACCTCTCTGGCAATTCGCACGGGGACGGGGCTCAAAATTGTGGTGGAACCAACGGAACCCTGGAGTGGTAACGCATCAGGGGCGATCGTCAGTGTTCGACCGGAAAAAATTAATTTGAGTCTCTATCCGCCAGAGGTGGAGGTCAACTGCTTTGAGGGACGGCTCAAAACGGTCATGTATTTGGGCACCCATGTTCAGTATGTGGTGGAACTGCTCTCGGGGGATGAAATGGCGGTCTTGCAACCGAATACGGGAACGAGCTTACCAGATCCTGAGACGCCGATCTATACCTACTGGCTTCCCACAGATTGTATTGCCTTGGCTGCGGCTTAGGCGACAACTGCCGGGGTGCTCTACGCCTTCACCTGTACCTGTGGATGCGATCGCTTGTTTGTACCATGTGGACGGACATTGATATGAATCGACGCAGTGTAAATCAATTTTTAGAGGAGATAGAATCCCACTGTCCCCAGAATGCCATTCTTACTTTTCTCGGCAGTGATGGAGAATCCTTCGTGGTTGACATCAAACGGGAGGGCAATCAGGTTAATTATGGGTATCAATGGGGGATCAAGGAATTGCTGATTAGCAAGTTGCTGTCTAAAACTGAGCCAGTCGCTTCCCTGATTCTCCGGTCGTTTTTACCCGAAATTGACGAACTCACCCATTTGCCGATAAAAGAACTCCGGGGGTATGTCCTGAAAGGTCACGGTTCTGAACTGGAATATGAAAAGCTCTCCCCCGAATTAATGTTTGCTTGTCAAAATACCGATGCGGAAACCGGGAATCCCCTCCCGTTAGAAACCTCGGTCCGGTATTGTTAATTAATCTGAATCTTGGTCATCACACCACCTTTTCAAAATAGTGCGGATTCCGAAACCCCAAAAATATAGAATGAGCAGTGCTACACCGACCCGCCGTCAGTTTTTACAACAGTCTGCGGCGGCACTTTCTGGTCTGGCGTTGTCTAGTTGTGGCTGGACCCTGGGTGGCCAACCGAGTCCAGAACTCGATGAGGATGCTGCCAATTTGGCGGTGGACTCAACTGCCTCTAATGAACTGTTTATCTACACTTGGGCTGACTATACCGATGCAGATTTGCTCGAAAGTTTTACCGAGCAAACGGGTATCCGAGTGATTGTCGATATTTACGACTCGAATGAGGCGATGTTGGCAAAGATGCAGGCAGGCGGGGGTAGTTCTTACAGTATTATCTATCCCTCAGATTATATGGTGGGACGGATGGTCCAACTGCAACTGCTTAGACCCTTGGAGCGATCGCGCCTGGAAGGACTAGATAACCTGTTTGAGAAGTTTCAAGACCCGGAATATGACCGGGAAAATCGCTACAGTGTCCCGTTTACCTGGGGGACAACTGGACTGATTTATAATTCGGCTAAACTCTCAACGCCACCCGATGATTGGGACTATCTCTGGACTCATCAGAGTGAGCTCTCTCGACGGCTAACTTTGATGAATGATGTCCGGGAGGTCATCGGTGCAGGACTGCGATCGCTCGGTTACTCCTATAATTCCACGGACTCCGCTCAACTTCATGCCGCTTATGAACACTTGGTCAATCTTAAGCCTGCTTTAGCCAATTTTACCACCGATGGCTGGCGAGATTTGATTTTGGCCGGGGATTTGGAGGTGGCAATGGGTTACTCCTTTGATGCTCTCTCCGTCTCGGACGAAAATCCAGACTTGGAATATGTAGTCCCCATGAGTGGCAGTTCATTATGGACTGATACGATGGTGATTCCCCGAAGTGCACCCAATGTTCAAGGCGCTTATGCTTGGATGAATTTTATGTTCCAACCCCGAGTGGCAGCGGATTTAATTGAACGACTCTATTTTGCCACCCCGAATCGCGCCGCTTATAATTTACTGTCCCAGGAACTCCGAGAAAATCCGACTTTATTTCCTCCCGAGTCGGTTTTAGAGCGGTGTCAAGGTATTCTCCCCCTCAGCACAGAAAAGGAAAAAGAATATGCTCGGTATTGGATTCGATTAAAGAGTGTTTAAATAGGTTGAAAATTCCATTCCCGGAAACGGGATGAAATGGGTTAAAATTCACCGAGTTTTTTGTCAAAAGTTCTAAATTTTTTCTCCTATTTTTCCCCTGAAACCATCCATCAATTCAAGATAAACTCAGTTTTTCGGTTAGCTCAGTTTTCCTGAGATTGAATCCGAAAAAGCTCTCAGTGAATCGCGATTGAACTTCTGGTTTATCCCCTTATTACTCCTCATAATGACTGTATCGCCCAGTAAGCCGAAAAACGAATCCAAAATCGGAAAACGCACCCTGCCGGAGTGGCTGGGACCCATAGCTTTACTCGGTCCTGCCGGAGTCTGGTTATTCCTATTGTTGGTCCTGCCAACGGTGGTGATTTTTCAACTGAGTTTAGTGCCGGGAATTCAACCCGGCGATCGCGTGATTCCCTCGGGACTGGATAATTTCTGTCTCGTCTTGGGATTTGAAAATTGCCGATTCGCGGACTTTGACCCAGTATTTCTCCAAACCATCGGGCGATCGCTCTTTTTTGCCACCGGCACAACCCTCATCTGTCTATTACTAGGCTTTCCCGTTGCCTATTGGTTAGCCGTGGATACCCCCAAACGCTGGCGAACTTTACTCTTACTCGCCTTCGTTTTACCCCTGTGGACTTCATCCCTGCTGCGTTCCTACGCCTGGAAAACCATTCTGCGTCCCACAGGTGTTCTCAACTCAGTCCTAGGGGTCGTGGGAATCCCTCCCTTAGATTTACTGCACCAAAGTTCTGCCGTATTCATCGGCATGAGTTACAGTTTTCTTCCCTACATGGTGTTAATTCTTTACGCATCATTAGAGAAACTCGATAAACGCTTATTAGAGGCAGCAGCAGATTTAGGGGCCAATCCCATTGAAGTGTTTTGGAAAGTAACCGTCCCCCAAACCTTATCGGGAATTGCTGCGGGTTCTTTGCTAGTCTTTATCAGTGGTTTAGGGGATTTTGTGAATCCTGAATTGCTCGGGGGGGCTTCCAGTATGACCGTTTCCCGGTTAATTTATGATCAATTTCTGGGAGTAGCACGAGACTGGGGATTTGGTTCGGCCCTGAGTATGGTATTAATTCTAGCGGTGAGTGTGGCGATCGCAGGATTAATTCGCTTTGGCGAAGCCACTCCTAAAAAATAACAGCTTTAACCCGTCCAAAGGGTGCATTGAAAAGTCTAGGTAATGCTTGCGTGGTGAAATTGCATGACAGAAACGAGGCTCAAACAGGAGGATATTCCGGTAGATATGTTAAAAAGCCAGAGTCGAATTAATATCTCTTGGCAGATAGCATTTGCCGGTTCCATGTTTTTTTTCATGTACCTCCCGATTTTGGTACTAGCATTTTACAGTTTTAATGAGTCTCGCTACAGTGCGAGATGGGAAGGATTTACCTTAAAATGGTATTTCACCCTATTTCAGGATGAAGCCATTTTAAAAGCCCTGAAAAATAGTTTAATTGTCGGGTTTTCGGCCATTATTATTGCAGCGATTGTCGGGACCTTAATGGCGGTTGGGCTATCCCGCTATCGATTTCGGGGGAAGAGTTTGTATTTGGGAGTGTCCTATCTGCCGCTGATTATTCCGGATATTGCGATCGCAGTTGCCACTCTAGTCTTTTTAGCTGCCGTCCAAATTAACCTCAGCATCTGGACGATTATCGCCGCCCATATTGTCTTCTGTCTGGCCTATATTGGATTAGTCGTTTCTACTCGCCTCAGCGACTTAGACCCACACCTAGAAGAAGCTGCCCTAGATTTAGGCGCGACTCCCATTCAGTCTTTTATCCAAGTATTACTCCCCCAATTGATGCCGGGAATTGTCTCCGGTTGTCTGTTAGCCTTTGTCCTGAGTTTGGATGATTTATTAATTGCTTCATTCACCTCCGGTGGCGGTGCGGTGACCCTGCCGATGGAAATTTTTGGGCGGATTAGAACCGGGGTGAAGCCGGATATTAATGCCTTGAGTGTGGTGTTGATTTTGACTTCCGGGGCGATCGCCTTCCTAGGAGAGTTCATCCGCTCTCGAAGTGACAAGAAGTAAACCCGAAAAAGCCTCAAAATTCATGGCAGAGTCATTTGGTCCTTGGTCCTTAGTCCTTGGTCCTTGGTGATTGGTCCTTGCTCAAATGACAAATGACAAATGACAAATGACAAATGACAAATGACAAATGACAAATGACAAATGACAAATAACAAATAACCTGAGTTTCAATCTGATGAGTGACTCTCTAGACCCCGCTAATTCTCAACCCAGTCCCCTCCCCACTAAGACTCCCACAGCACCAGACCCTGTAATGGATGCACCCTCCTGGGTAGATTTACGCCGTTATGATCAGTCATGGTTCGATCGCGGAAGATCCGGCGGGTTTATCTTGCTGTGGTGGTTGGTGCAAGGGGTCGCTTTCCCCTTGAGCCCTCATTTTGCCCACGGGTTTCGCCGGTGGTTGTTGCGGCGATTTGGTGCAGAAATTGGGACTGGGGTGCTGATTCGTCCCAGGGCAAGATTTACCTACCCTTGGAAAATCGCAATTGGGGACTACTCCTGGATTGGGGATGATGTGGTGTTATATAGTCTCGATCGCATTCGGATTGGGCAGCATTGCGTGATTTCCCAACGAAGCTACCTCTGTACCGGCAGTCATCGGATCGACGACCCTACCTTTAACCTGGAGACTGCACCTGTAGAAATTGGCAATGGGGTATGGGTTGCGGCAGACTGTTTTATCGCCCCTGGGGTAAAAATTGGCTCCAATGCGGCGATCGGTGCTCGCAGCAGTGTGTTTAGCAATATGCCCGAGGGTCAAATTTGCTTTGGCAGTCCCTGCCGTCCCCGGTATGCTCGCAAGGTGGAGGAAAACCCCGGTCCGAATCTTGTCTAAAACTGCCCTAAATCTACCTTTAGGGAACTCCAAAAAATAAAATATCCAAAAACCCCGCACCCTGAAGGGTGGGGCTACACGGACAAAGCCCGCCTGCGCGGGCTAATACAGTCTTGTTAGATGCTTAACCATCGGGATTTGGATGATTTATTTGTTGGAACACCTTTATACCAAATCTGGGTATCAGAAGTCGCTTTACTCTTTAGCCCGCGCAGGCGGGCTTCGTCCGCAAGTGCCCCACCCTTTAGGGTGCGGGTTTTTATAGACCTTTGACAACCGAATTCCGTATCAGAAGTCTTTACTCTTTAGCCCGCGCAGGCGGGCTTCGTCCGTATAGCCCCAGGCTTGAGCCTGCGGGTTTTGATAAACCTTTAAATACCCGATTCCGTCTTACTCATTCATGTTCCGATAAGTAGCAACGGCAGAGGGTGAAATGCGGTTCAAATAGCGGAAAATCCAGTATTTAAAAACCGTATCCAGGATGACGGGGAAGGTGGCAATAAATAGATAAATAAAGTCTCGACTTTCCGGCAGTCCCAGATGGCGCGAAATGCCTTCCAGGACGATTTCCCAGCCATGAGGAGAGTGGAATCCGACGAAAATATCGGTAAATAAGATAATGATGAAGGCTTTGGCACTGTCGCTTAAGCCATAAACGATATCATCAATAAAGGATTTAAGACTTTCAATTTCCCGGCGACTGTTATAAATAACTAAGCCAAAGGCAGCGAAGGAAAATAAATCAGAAAAAATATTTTTAATCGCATCACTACTGCGATAAGTGTAGCGTTTGGCAACTTCTAAGGCTTTGAGTTTGATTTGCTGTTGGACATCTTCTTCGGATAAATGTTGGGGAATTCTGCCGATAAATTTGAGTTCTTCTCGTTCGGGTCCTTCTAAATTTTCCAGTTGGGTGGCAAGGAGTTCCTCAAATTCAAGCATTTCATGGAATTGGGTTAATTCCATTAACGCTTCTTCTTTCATATCGACATTAAGAAAGATTTCCGCTTGGCTGCCGATGAGGCGATCGTAAATTGGACCTACGACAAAGTTTTTGGCAACTTGTTGGGTAAGGAGGGGAATTAAAATTAACAATAAAATAAATTTTAGGGAAACAATCGTCTTGGTTTTGGATAGGCGAAATTCTTGGACCACCTCATCTTCCGCTTTGGGGTCCAATTCGCGCTTGAGGCGATCGAGAGTTCTTAAAATTGAACGAGGTAAGAAGCTAGTTTGACCGGCAAGAGACCCTATTTCTTTGGTTTCCGGTTCCGGGTCAGAAGCGGGTTCTTCTAGGGCATAGGGTGGCTTTTTATTGCCCTTTAAACTGCGTGATTTTGGAACGTCTAAGGGGTAGGGAGGGGGGGATTCCGCTAGGGTGCGAGTCGTGGGAAGCGAGGAGGGAGTGGTTTGCACTCGGTTGCGGGTATATTTAGCGGTGACTTCATCAATAAAACTGAGTTTATCTAAAATCAAAGATTGAGAGGGTTCAGATAAACTGAACTCCGAGTTGGACAATCCATTATCCTCGGAAGAGACGACCCGAACCGGGATGGAATCATCAAAAGGTCGATCGCCTAATTTAGATTGTTTGTAAATCTCGACAAAAGAGCGACTATTTCTAAACTCTCTTAAACGCAGCTTGATAATACTTAAATTTCTTTTCAAGTCTGCTTCATGAACTGAAAAAACTGCCTGACCACAGCTAGAATTTTCCGGAGAAATCCGTTGACTATTAAAATATTTTTTTTCGATTTCCTGAATATTGACTGCCGCTTGATAGGCCAACTCCAGGGAGCGAGTTGGAGTTTCGATTAGCCATTGTTTAATGGAAGTAAAAAACCCGGTTTGATTAGAAGAATATTTGTGTTTTTTCATACCCCTTGTTTACTCGAACCAACCGAGTACAATTTGACTAAGACTGACTCGAACTATTCCTGCGAAAACTCTTTTGTTTCATCCAGTTCAGGCTGGTTTTCCTGGAATCCAAGCGGGAGTTTGCATCAAGCACGATGGTATTTGTAGACCCGAGAGTTCACCGATTTTTTTGCCGAGAGGCTTGGCGATCGCCCCAGTCTGTGCAACCCTTGAGGTACTATCCCCTCGGGCAAGCAATAATGAAACCAGAGACATCGCGCAAGTAACCGACAGTGGTGGTATGTTAACAAATTTGGTGGAGGATTAGGGGTGGGTAAAGCATCAATTTGGATTGTTGGATCGACCGGCAGTGGCAAGACAGGGCGTCTGGTTCAGGAGTTGTGCAACTGGGTTGACTCCAATGGCGACCCAAACACTCCTCCCCTGAATCGCCACCAGACTGCTGCTGTTGAATCCAACGCCAGGACAGGAGGAGGGGGAGGCAGGCAGAAACAGGAGTCGTTAATTTCTCAGACCATACCGCGATCGCCCAGGTTGGGACAAGATGAACCCCCATTGCTCGTCTTTGCCGCTACGGGAGACGATCGCATTCCCTTAACCGATCGCATCATCCATGCCACCTCCGGACGCTATCCCATTGACTCCACCACCCCCCTGGCCTTTTTCCAACGGGAAGTCCTACTATTTTGGCCCCTACTGATTCAACAACTCAATCTCAGGGCCGAATTTCCCCTGCGAGTACGCCCAGAAACTGAGCAAGAGTTAGCAACTCGCCTATGGAGAGATGAATTAGACTCCGGACGCTTGCGCCAAGAAGGAATCAGCGAATATCGCATGGTCCGCAGAACGTTGGACTTATTGCAACTGGCGGCATCCAGTGGCAGACGCCTCGAAGATGTTCCGGTAATTTTACAAGAAGGGATTGAGGACCCGACTGGAAATTTAGACCTCTGGAACTGCATGGGGGAAGTATTGCTCAAATGGCGCAGGTGGTGTCTCCAACGGGGTTTACTCACCTACGGGATTATCACCGAGTTGTATTGGCGGCATTTACTCCCGAATCCCACCTACCAGGATCAGTTAATCCCTCGCTATCCCGCAGTCTTTGCCGATGATGTGGATGAATATCCCAAAATTGTCCGGGATTTGTTTGAGGTCCTACTGGATGCGGGAATTCCCGGGGTCTTTACCTACAATCCCAAGGGGTCTGTGCGTCAGGGATTAGGGGCGGATCCGGATTATCTGGAAGGGTTAGCATTCCGTTGTCACCCACAGCAGTTAGATTCGGTTAGCGGATTGGCGGGAAGGTTAGGAAAAATGGCCCTCCAGGTAATGGCAGACCCGACGGTGTATTTAGAGGAAATGGAGTTGGAGGAATTGTCCCTGCCGGTGGCGTCAATTCAAACCACCGCCCGATCGCAACTGTTGCGAGAAACCGGGGAGGCGATCGCTGATGCAGTCCATACCGGCAAGGTTAAACCCTCAGAAATTGCCGTAATCGCCCCCGGTTTAGATGCGATCGCCCGCTATAGTCTCCAGTCCATCCTCACCAGCAAAGGAATTCCCGTCCAATCCCTCAACGAACAACGTCCCCTCGCCACCGTCCCCGTGATTCGCGCCTTACTCACCCTTTTAGCCCTCGTGTATCCCGGTCTGGGACGCCTCGTAGACCGGGATAGCGTCGCTGAAATGCTCGTCGTCCTCAGTCGTCGTCCCGACTGGGAATCCCTAAAAGAGACCGAGGAAGGCCCGAATCTCCTTCATCCGGCCTCCTTTTTGATTGACCCAGTACGCGCTGGATTATTGGTGGATCATTGCTATTCTCCTGCCACAGAACAGCCGAAATTGTTGCCTGTGACAGCATTTCCGCGCTGGGACCGATTGGGATATCGGGCAACCCGGGTTTATCAGGAGATTTTGGACTGGATTGAAGAGAGGCGATCGCAGCTAACCAGTCCCATCGCCTTGCTAAACTCGGCCATTCAAGAGTTTTTAGGCCGTTCTAGTAGTTTACCTGGAGACCAAATTGCCTCCCTGCGCGAGTTAATGGAAACCGCCCAACATTATTGGGAGGTGGATGCAAGGTTGCGCCGTTGTGGGGAACAGGATGCGCCGGATTATGTCACCGTGGGTCAATTTATCCAACTGCTTCGCAAAGGCACGATTACTGCTAATCCCTTCCCAGTGAGTGCCTTCGCTGCCAAACCCGATTGTGTCACTTTGGCGACGATTTTCCAATATCGGGCGGCGCGACAGTTTCACCGTTGGCATTTTTGGTTAGATATTGGTTCACCGTTATGGTCCCGTGGGGGTGCTGCGAGTCTGTTTGCTGCGCCGTTATTCTTACAAAGTTGGTCCGGTGACCCTTGGACTCAGGAGGAGGCAATTCGCAATGATGAGGAACGATTGCAGCGGATTGTCTTGGATTTATTGGGACGGGTGGGCGATCGCCTGATTCTCTGTCACAGCGATTTAGCCACCAATGGTCAAGAACAAACTGGGCCTTTATTATCAGTCTTAAATGCTTGGGTCCCCTTAGAGGAATAGGTTTCTCTTCTCCGGTGTTCGTAGTAACGACTTCAGTCGTTTCCGGGTTTCTTGGAGTAAGGAAAATAAATATTCCCCGTTTGTAGTAACGACTTCAGTCGTTTCCGGGTTTCTGGGGGGGAAAGAGAACGACTGAAGTCGTTACTACGAACACCGGAGAAGAGAACGACTGAAGTCGTTACTACGAACACCGGAGAAGAGAACGACTGAAGTCGTTACTACGAACACCGGAGAAGAGAACGACTGAAGTCGTTACTACGAA
>NZ_JAMXOT010000291.1 GCF_024220515.1 Oscillatoria sp. HE19RPO | reverse complement strand
GTTGAACGGGAAGGAAGGTGTAGGGGCGCAATGCGCAGGCCCCAGGGCGTATGCAATACGCCCCTACATTGACGGGGCTACTCCGTTGATCCATCACTACGAACGAACGTTTTGGAGAGTTTATTTTTTGGAGTTCCCTACGAGTGAGTGACGTGGCGATCTCTACGTCAGAAGAACCCCACCCTAACCCTCCCCTTGCCAAGGGGAGGGGACCGGAAGGAAGTCTGGTAAATCCAGAAGAACCCCACCCTAACCCTCCCCTTGCCAAGGGGAGGGGACCGGATGCGCTGGCAAATCCAGAAGAACCCCACCCTAACCCTCCCCTTGCCAAGGGGAGGGGACCGGATGCGCTGGCATTTTGTAGTCTGGTATTCCTTAATGCAGATTTTTTGCGGAATTCTGTCAAGTCGCTGGGGGGAAATATCCCACAGGTGGCACAAACCTGGTAGAGTTACCGAGTATTGGCAAGCAAGATTCATCTACCTATGAGAGTCCTGGTTATTGGCGGTGACGGCTATTGCGGTTGGGCAACTGCGCTTTACCTATCCAATCACGGTTACGATGTCGCAATTTTAGATAGTTTGGTGCGTCGGCATTGGGATGCACAACTTTGCGTTGAAACCCTAACACCGATCGCCCCGATTCAGCAACGGTTGCAGCGTTGGCGCGATCTAACTGGCAAGTCTATTGATCTGTTCGTTGGGGATATCACTGATTACGCTTTCTTAAGTAAGGCCCTCCATCAGTTTGAACCGGATACGATTGTTCACTTTGGTGAGCAGCGATCGGCCCCCTTTTCGATGATTGATCGTGACCATGCGGTTCTCACTCAAGTGAATAACGTGGTGGGAACTCTGAATCTGCTTTATGCCATGAAGGAAGATTTCCCTGACTGCCATTTGGTGAAGTTAGGCACAATGGGCGAGTATGGCACGCCAAATATCGATATTGAAGAAGGCTATATCACCATTGAGCATAACGGGCGCAAAGATACCCTCCCCTATCCGAAGCAACCGGGAAGTTTCTATCACTTAAGTAAGGTTCACGATAGTCACAATATCCAGTTTGCTTGCAAAATTTGGGGTCTGCGTGCCACAGATTTGAACCAAGGGGTGGTTTATGGGGTCCTGACGGAAGAAACCGGCATGGATGAGATGCTAATCAACCGCCTCGATTACGATGGCGTGTTTGGGACGGCACTCAATCGCTTCTGCATTCAAGCAGCAGTGGGACATCCCCTGACTGTGTATGGCAAAGGCGGACAAACCCGAGGATTTTTGGATATTCGGGATACGGTACGCTGCATGGAACTGGCGATCGCCAACCCAGCAGAACCCGGACAATTCCGTGTCTTTAACCAATTTACCGAACTATTCAACATCGGTGAACTGGCAACGAAGGTGCAACAAGCAGGGATGGCAATGGGATTGAAAATCGAAATCGACCACCTGGAGAACCCCAGAGTCGAACTCGAAGAACATTATTTCAATGCCAAAAATACCAAACTGCTAGATTTAGGGTTACAACCCCATTATCTATCTGATTCCCTACTCGATTCTCTGCTGAATTTCGCCGTCAAATACCAGAACCGAATCGACAAAAATCAGATTCTACCCAAAGTATCTTGGCGACGTTAAACCCTGTTGTTTAGCAGCATTCGGTGAGACTAAAGGATTCTATATCCTGCCTAAATTTATCAGGAATTACGCAATCTTTAAGATGAAACCCTAATAAATGTAGAGGCGATTCGCGAATCGCCTCTACATTAAGAGGAGATTCTCAAAATCTGCGTAAGTCTTGTTTCTGAACAGGAGTGCGAGCTTCTAGCTCGCCAGTTAAAACAGCTAGAATCTCGCACTATCATTTATCCATTGAAAATGCTGAAGTTGCTCATAGGCTGACCTAAAATCCTTGTGTAACTAAAATTTGATATGAGAATCGCACTTTTTACCGAAACCTTTTATCCCAAAGTTGATGGCATTGTCACCCGACTTTGCCGCACTGTCGAACAACTGCAACGTGCTGGCGATCGCGTCCTCGTCTTTTCTCCCGACTACGGCATTACTGAATACAAAGGAGCCGAAGTTTATGGCGTCACCGGGTATCCCTTACCCCTCTATCCCGAACTCAAATTAGCCTTTCCCACCCCATCCTTACGGCGCAAACTCGAAGCCTTTGACCCGGATTTAATTCATGTGGTTAACCCTGCTGTGTTAGGAGTCGGGGGAATTTACTACGCCAAAAGTCTGAAAATCCCCTTAGTCGCCTCCTACCATACCCACCTCCCCAAATATTTGCACCATTATGGGTTAGGTGTCCTAGAACCCTTGCTTTGGGAACTGCTCAAAGCCGGTCATAATCAAGCGGAATTGAACTTATGCACATCAATGGCAATGGTGGAAGAATTACGAAACCATGACATTGAACGGGTAGATTTGTGGCAGCGTGGGGTGGATACGGAGTTATTTCAACCTCATTTAGCCAGTCGAGAAATGCGCGATCGCCTCAGTCAGGGGAATCCCGACAGTCCCCTGCTGCTGTATGTGGGACGACTCGGTGCCGAGAAAGAAATCGATCGCATTAAACCCGTCCTAGAAGCCATTCCCGATGCCAGATTAGCCTTAGTCGGTGATGGACCCACCCGGCAACAACTCGAACAACACTTTGCCGGAACCCCCACCCATTTTGTCGGCTATTTACATGGAGAAGAATTAGCCAGCGCCTTCGCCTCTGCCGATGCCTTTATTTTCCCTTCCCGAACCGAAACCCTGGGTTTAGTGCTGTTAGAAGCAATGGCAGCCGGTTGTCCCGTGGTTGCTGCCGCCAGAGGAGGGATTCTGGATATCGTCACCGATGGGGTCAATGGATGCTTGTTTGATCCCGATGAGGAGAATGGTGCGATCGCCGCCACCCAACGCCTCCTCGCCAACCAAATCGAACGCCAATCCCTCCGCCAAAATGCTCGCAAAGAAGCCGAACAATGGGGATGGCAAGCGGCAACAGCGCAACTCCGGCGCTATTACCAAACCATCCTAGATGCGGGTAGTTTACCTCTAGCTGCTTGAGGGGTCATTGGTCATTGGTCATTGGTCATTGGTCATTGGTCATTGGTCATTGGTCATTGGTCATTGGTCCTTGGGGGATGGGGTGGATAGGGAAGATGTTTGTAGTAACGACTTCAGTCGTTACCGCGTGACTTGGCGAATGCCAAGTCACGCACCCATGTCTGGAGCCTCCAGTTCCTTCACAGGCGCTTAATCCGCTCATGGTGCTTGTCACGGCTTGAGCTAGAAACGACAGCAAGTCGTTACTACAAACGAAGAGAACGACAGCAAGTCGTTACTACAAACGAAGAGAACGACTTCAGTCGGGACGTTGAACACCAGAGAACGACTTCAGTCGGGACGTTGAACACCGGAGAACGACTTCAGTCGGGACGTTGAACATCCTCCCCCATCCCCCAAGGACAAATGACAAATGACAAATGACAAAGGACAAATGACCCACCTCCCCACATTTCCCAGGGGTAGCGTACCATAGAGATCAGGCAAATCTGAGCCGGTAAGCGTTGATAAAACATGACATTTTCAGGCACTGGTAGCGTTCTAGCGGCTTTAACTCGGGTGGGTCGCATGGGGGAGTTGACCCGGCGGGTCAAGGATATGCAGGTTGGCGAATTTGTCTGCATCCTTGATTTTATTACGGCAGAATTTCAACAATGTCTGCTGGCGATCGATCTGATTAATAATGAAGCGCTCGAAATTCTGTTAGAACAGCTACTTGATGCCTTCACCCTCAAAATTAGTCAAATCCTGCAAGCAGAAAAGACGACTATTTTTTTAATTGACCAAGAGAAAGAGCAACTTTGGTCAAAAATTAGCCAAGATGAAACCGGGAAAAGTACCGAAATCCGATTACCCATCCATATCGGCATTCTCGGTCATGTTGCCTGCAATGGCGAAAGTGTCAATATTGCCGATGTTCGCAATCATCCTTTATTTCAAGCAGAAGTAGACGAACCCCCGGGATGTGACCCGCGAAATCTTCTCTGTGAACCGATTTTTAGCAGCAAAGACACCGATCGCGTGGTGGCGGTGGTCCAGGTCCTGAATAAAATCGGGGAGGTTCCGTTCAACCGCGAGGATCAGCTTCAATTTGCCGGGTTTGCCTCTTCGATCGCGATTATTCTGGAAAGTTGTCAGTCTTTTTATGTGGCAGCGAGAAATCAACGCGGGGTGAGTGCGTTACTGGAAGCAACGACGACTTTAGGTCAAAGTCTGGACCTGGAAACGACGTTACGCGCTGTGATGGACCGCGCCAAGGATTTAATGCAGGCCGATCGCAGTACCCTATTTTTACTCAGCAAGGAAACCGAGGAACTCTGGACGAAAGTCGCCAAGGCAGATGGCAAAACGATGGTGGAAATTCGGATTCCGGCGAATCGTGGCATTGCCGGTTATGTCGCTTCTACGGGTCAAACTCTGAATATTCACGATGCCTATTTAGACCCTCGGTTTGACCCGACGATTGACCGGAAAACGGGTTATCAAACCGCTACGATTCTTTGTATGCCGGTTTTTAATGCGTCGGGGGAGTTAATCGGGGTGACGCAACTGATTAATAAACAGAAGGGGAGTTTTAATTCTTCCGATGAAGCGTTTTTGCGCGCGTTTAATGCTCAGGCGGGAATTGCATTGCAAAACGCGCAATTGTTTGAGAGTGTTTTGCTAGAGAAGCAATATCAAAAAGATATTTTAGAAAGCCTTTCCGATGCGGTGATTTCCACCAATATGGACGGTAAAATTGTCACGATTAATGAGGCGGCGTTAGAGTTGCTGGGATGTCCGATTCAGAAGGATGACCGCAAGGAAAGCGATCGCCAGTTTCAGATCCAGCGGGAAAATAAGCAAAAACTGCTGTTGTGGCAGCAAAAGCTACAAGGCCGCTATGTTTGGGAAGTGGTCCCGATTGACAATTTGAGATTTCGCTTACAGGATGCGTTACAAAATGCAGCAAGGCATTTCGTCCCGGAACAAAGTCTGACCATTGGGTTAGTTAAGTTGGATGAAACGAATATGGAAAGTGCGATTTTGGTGATAGGCGATCGCAACAATCCGGAGTTTTACATCCCTTGGAATGAGCCGGATGAAAATTCCATAAAATACCCCAAAAGTCAAGTTAAAGAAATCGAACGCAGTCTCAACCTCACGGTGAATCCTTTAACCAACCCAGAAGGGGGAGTCCGGGGTGGATTAGTGGTTTTGGAAGATATTAGCCGGGAAAAACGGATGAAGACCACCATGTATCGATATATGACCCCTGGGGTGGCGGAACGGGTGATGGCATTAGGGGAAGATGCTTTAATGGTGGGGGAACGCAAAGAAGTCACTATTTTATTTTCGGATATTCGCGGTTATACAACCCTGACGGAAAACCTAGAAGCGGCAGAAGTTGTCTCGCTTTTAAATAACTATTTCGAGACGATGGTAGAAGCGGTATTTAACTGCGATGGCACCTTGGATAAATTTATTGGGGATGCGTTAATGGCGGTATTTGGGGCACCGTTACCCCTGAAAGACCATGCTTGGAAGGCGGTACAATCGGCTTTAGATATGCGTCGGCGTTTAGATGAATTTAATCGTCAGCAAAAAGAACACAATATTCGCATTGGGATTGGGATTAGTTCCGGGGAAGTGGTTTCTGGAAATATTGGCAGTCAAAAGCGGATGGATTATACGGTGATTGGGGATGGAGTAAATTTAAGTGCGCGGTTAGAAAGCGTGACAAAGGAATATAAATGTGATATTATTATTAGCGAATTTACTTATCAACTTTGTAGCGATCGCATCTGGGTACGCGAGTTAGATAAGATTCGGGTCAAGGGGAAAAATCAGGCAGTGGGGATTTATGAATTAATCGGCGATCGTCAGACTCCCCTAAATGCCGAAAAACAGAAATTCTTAGACTTTTATAGCGCCGGACGTGCCGCCTATATCTCCAGAAACTTCTTAGAATCGATTACCCTTTTTCAATCCGCAGGCGCAATTTACCCCGAAGATCAAGCGGTAAAAATTCACATTCAAAGAGCGCAAGATTATATTAAAATGCCACCGCCAGAGGACTGGGATGGCGTCCATACGATGACGACCAAGTAATATGATTCTGACAAAAATGGTCCGTTAACTATCCCGTTTAACTGACCCTTCATGCCATTCACCTAAGACCCAATCCGATATCTTGGATAACAAAGTAAAAATCAAAATTCCCAGAATCGTCACCAACAATAAGGCGGCAAACATTCTGGGAATTTGCAGATTGTAACCAGCAATCAGCATTTGATAGGCAATCCCGGAATCGGTCCCGCCAGTCCCGGCGACAAATTCTGCAACCACGGCACCAATTAAGGATAATCCCCCGCTAATCCGCAATCCTGATAAAAAATAAGGTAAGGCACTCGGTAGTCTCAAATACCAGAGGGTTTGCCAGCGTGAGGCTTTGTAGAGGATAAATAAATCTCGTAAATTGGGGTCGAGGCTATTTAAGCCAAAGGTGGTATTAGAAATAATTGGGAAAAAGGCGACAATCCAGGCACAAGCTACCAAAGCGCCAAAGGTATAGTCTTTAAACCAGATAATAATTAAAGGTGCGATCGCCACGATAGGAGTGGTCTGTAAAACAATCGCATAAGGATACAGACTTTTCTCAATCCACTTACTTTGAGACATCAAAATCGCAATCATTAACCCCGAAATTGCAGCAGTTATAAAAGCCACTACCGTAATTTTCAAAGTAATGAGTAAAGCGGGAAACAGAATCGGCCAATCCTTAATTAAAGCCTGGAAAATGACCGAAGGTTTCGGCAATAAATATACGGGAGTTTCGGTGACTTCTACCCCAATTTCCCAAGCAGATAACACCAGAATTCCCACTACAATCGGCGCAATGGTATCCAGAGAAAATAACTTATTTTTCTTCAGTTTGGCTAAAATTAAAGCAATATCTTTGTTCATTTTATTGGATGCAGTAATTGGTGAATCGGTTCTGTCCGAAAGAGTTAACCCGTCCGGAGTTGAGAGGATGGATACATCAATCGACCCAAAGGGCATCCGTACAAAATGGGTGAGAAACCGGGTTTCTGTCAAAAATTTGGGCAATTCATCATAAATTTGGGTGAGAAACCCGGTTTCTTGTCCCTGGGGTAAACTATAGCAATCCTCTAGTCAGGGCGGACAGTAGCAGTTCTCTAGGTTCCCCGATAAGTCACACAATCGTTGTCGGTTTCATACAACTGCATTTCATAGAGCAACCCGGGGGGTAACTTGGGTTCGAGCATATTCCAAAAGACTACCACCATATTTTCAGCGGTGGGATTGATGCCTTTGAAAGCGGGGACATCTAAATTAATATGCTTGTGATCCACCTCCTCCAAAATGGCGGCATCAATGGCATCTTGAAGGTCAAAGAAATTCATGACAATCCCCGTTTCCGGATTAACTTCTCCCCGGACTGTCACCTTTAGGGCATAGTTATGACCATGACCATTAGGATTGTTGCATTTGCCAAAGACTCGGCGATTTTCTTCATCGGATAAGGCATCGCTGTGGAGACGATGGGAGGCGCAAAAGGTGACGCGACGGGTGATATAAATCATCGACATTGAGAAAACTCCTAAGCATTACTAAAAATTTCGAGGTTAGCGCCGGTGAGACATTTCGCTTGATAATCGTCCGCTAAAAAGACGATGGTGCGCGCCACATCATCTGGGGTGGTTTGTGTTTTTAGAAAGGGCGCAGCTTGTTTGAGAAGAACTGTATCCACGGCACCGGGGGAAACGCTATTCACGCGAATTCCGTGGGGTTTACCTTCTACTGCGAGGGAATCGGTGATGCCAACTACTCCGTATTTACTGGTAATGTAACTGGTGAATCCCGGGAATTTATCGGGACCGCGAATACCGGAGAGGGAGGCGACATTGACGATCGCACCGCCATGAGATTGAGCGATCGCACGGCGAAAAAACTCCCGGCAATATAAGAATATCCCGGTGACATTCACCGCCATGATCCGTTCCCAATCCGCCAGTTCAATTTGGGTAAAATCGGTGACTTGCACCATTCCGGCATTGTTAATTAGGATATCCACCCGACCGAAGGTGGCGATCGCCTGGTCAAAAACCGCCTGAGTCTGTGCCTCGGAACTAACATCCGCCGGATAAACCACAACTTGCTCCGGTGAACATTCAGTGGCGATCGCCCCTCTCACCTCCTCCAGTTGCTCCGCATTCCGACTGACAAGGACAACAGAAGCGCCAAGCTGTGCCAACTGCCGAGCAGTGGCGGCACCAATCCCCCGACCTGCTCCCGTGACAATGGCAACTCGTCCCGTTAAAGATTTCTCCAAATGATTCAGCATCTCCTTCTCGTAGGGGCAAGATTCTATAGAAAACGGCGCTAGAACTCTGGTTGATTGACTCTACTTCAAAGAAACCGTAACTCAGAACCAGGGGTTAATTATAGCAAAATGTTGAGCCATCTTAGCCAAAATAATCCAATCATCCGGCTGCCCGTTGAAACCCCTCTATCCTGTCAAACCGCCTGAATCCCAGGGAATTTGAGCAGGATAGAGGGGAAAGAATCACCGGGGTTTAGTGAAGCGCTTCATCCCTGATAAAGCATCATTCTTTATCCTGGAGATGCCTGGAATCATCCTGGACTTTGATAGCAGAATTAGACCGAGAAAAATTGCCGGGGGGATTCCTGGGATTGCGGATCCATTGCTTCAGATAAAGCCGCATAGACTTGTTGACAATAGTTGAGATACCGCTCAGAAGTCCGAAACGATTCTGTGCGGGGTAACGGTTCATCGATGGTAATTTCAGCGCTCGCCCGTCCCGGATTCGCCCCCATCACCACCACTCGCTTGGAGAGATAAACCGCTTCATAAATATTATGAGTCACAAAAATGATGGTTTGACGTTGGTGATTCCATAACGAAAGTAACTCATCATTGAGGTTAGTGCGGGTGATATCATCCAAAGCCCCGAATGGTTCATCCATCAGTAAAACCCGGGGTTCAGTAACAATTGCCCGAGCAATGGAAACCCGCATTTTCATCCCCCCAGAAAGCTGCCGGGGATAGGCATTCGCAAATTTTTCCAGTCCGACTAATTCCAAGGTTTTGGCGATAGAGGTATCCGCCATTCTTTTGGAGATTCCCATCAGTTTTAGGGGTAAGCGAATATTATTTTTGACCGTATTCCAAGGCATCAAAGCCGGGTCTTGAAAGACGAACGCAATCTGTTGTTTTAAGGTGCGATCGGCCCATTCAATTGTCCCCCCACTGCTCTCACTGAGTCCCGCAATAATTCTTAAAATCGTACTTTTTCCGCATCCGGAAGGGCCAACCAAACTCACAAAATCTTCCCGATTCACCTTCAGATTGACATCCTTTAAAGCCACCACCCCATTATTAAAAACCTTACTCACATCGCTGATAGTAATCGCCGGTTCCGGGTTTATCATGTTTTCTTGTCACTCAAAAAAGTTTTTATTTGTAGCCTGCGGAGGCAGGCTTCGTCCTGTGAGCCTCCACCCTTGAGGGTGCGGGTTTTTTAACCCCACAATGTAGGGTTGATTCGCGAATCAACCCTACAGGGAGGCTTTTATTTTCTGCTCAATCATGGGATGAGAACGCACAAATTTTAAGACAAGTAATAATCTACCCCCTTATTAATAAACTCTAAAGTGTAGGCATCGTTATAGATGGGTTTGTCCTCTAAAACCCCAGCAGTTACCAACTGGTCAAACAAGGTTTTCCATCGTTCATCAGTCATCGCCCCAATGCCGAGGGTGGAGGCATCTCCCGACTTAATCAGATCATACTCCGCTATCTTACCCAGGGAAAAAGCCAGCAACTCATCCGACATTTCTGGATTGTCTTGCTGAATTAACTCATTTCCCAGGGCGGGATTGTCCAGATAGCTGTACCATCCTTTCATAGAAGCATCGACAAAGCGATGAACCAAATCCGGTTTAGATTCAATTAATTTATGAGTGGTTTCCAGGGTGAAATTATAAGGATTCAATCCCGTTTCACTTAACAGTAAAACCACGGGTTTAAACCCGCCTTCTTTTTCAATCATAAAAGGTTCTGAAGTCAGCAATCCCTGTTGAACCGAATCTTTGTCCAGCAAAAATGGCGTAACATTGAAATTATAAGGGCGTTGCTGGTCTTGAGTATAACCGTACTGTTTTTCCAGGAAAGGCCAATAAATACTACTCAGTCCCGGAACAATAAACACCCGTTTTCCCTTCAGTTGCGCCAACGAATCATTGCCGACACCGGGATGAGCTAAAAACGCTTGAATTTCATTTTGAAAAATAGCAGCTATAGTCACTTTGGGAATCCCTTGATCCGCTGCTTGGAGCGCATTCACTGCTTGTCCGATGCTAAAATCAACTAAATCCCCCATCAACAATTGAGTCACATTCCCTTGGGGCGGGAGGGGTCTAATTTCTACATCGAATCCATAGTCTCGATAAATCCCGGTTGCCAGGGCCTGATAAAATCCGCCGTACTCCGCTTCAGCTTTCCAGCTTAACCCCACTTTAACTTTGTCCAGTTTTCCATTCGCTGTGGAGGCGGAAGGTTGCGTTCCACGATTCGTACAACTGGTCAAGAGGCTAGTTCCTATCGCCAAGGAACTCATTTTCAGAAATTGGCGACGTTTGAGATGATTAAAATTAGTCATGGTTAGTCATTAATGGTAAAGGACAGATTTTTTTAGGGGATCGGGACCGGATTAGAGATGAGATAGAGAGGGGAAGTAACTGGGTTGGTTGACTCGTTCAATCGTCAATCCAGTTGAGATAATGTTCAACCAGAACGCGGGTGTAAGTATTCAAAGAATAGTTGAGTGCCTCTTGTGGTGTCACCCAAACCCATTCCTCAATTTCATCATTAGGAATCACCGCTTCTGTGGTGGAACGGGCATAATAGTTCATCATAATAAAGTGAGCTTCCCGATAAAATTGCGGGTCTAAAACCGCCTCTTGCAACAGTGCCCAGCGGATCTCCACCAGGTCCAGTCCCACTTCTTCCCGAAACTCCCGTAATAAGGCCGCTTCCAGGGTTTCTCCCCAATCGACTTTACCACCGGGGACCCCCCACAACCCTCGCCATTTCGTGGTTTTGGCAATCAACACCCGACTGCTAGGGCCACAAACCAGCGCCCCTACGGTACTTAAAGGAAAGGTTTGAACGATGGATCTGGGTGAAACCAATGATGGATCGGGCATGACTTGTAATCCCTGGGGTAATCGATAAACAGACGGAGGGAAGGTTTTGATGATCTCCGGTAGAGATTAGTGTAACAACCTCCGTCCGTCCCAGGCTATCCTGGTGATGATTGAGATGGGTTAGGGAACTCCAAAAAATAAAACCTTCAAAAAACCCGCACCCTGAAGGGTGGGGCTACACGGACAAAGCCCGCCTGCGCGGGCTAAAAGAGCCTTGTTAGGTGCGATCGCATCAAAGCAAGGATGATTTATTTGTTGGA
>NZ_JAMXOT010000015.1 GCF_024220515.1 Oscillatoria sp. HE19RPO | reverse complement strand
CTTCTGCGGTTTTCGGGAATCCGGAAACGACTGAAGTCGTTACTACAAACAAGAGGAAGAACTTCTGCGGTTTTGGGGAATCCGGAAACGACTGAAGTCGGGACGTTGAACACCGGAGAAGAACTTCTGCGGTTTTGGGGGATTCGGAAACGACTGAAGTCGTTACTACAAACAAGAGGAAGAACTTCTGCGGTTTTCGGGGATTCGGAAACGACTGAAGTCGTTACTACAAACAAGAGGAAGAACTTCTGCGGTTTTGGGGGATTCGGAAACGACTGAAGTCGTTACTACAAACAAGAGGAAGAACTTCTGCGGTTTTGGGGGATTCGGAAACGACTGAAGTCGTTACTACAAACAAGAGGAAGAACTTCTGCGGTTTTGGGGAATCCGGAAACGACTGAAGTCGTTACTACAAACAAGAGGAAGAACTTCTGCGGTTTTCGGGGATTCGGAAACGACTGAAGTCGTTACTACAAACAAGAGGAAGAACTTCTGCGGTTTTCGGGGATTCGGAAACGACTGAAGTCGTTACTACAAACAGGGGAAAGGACCGGCTTGGGTTTTGGGGAATCCGGAAACGACTGAAGTCGGGACGTTGAACACCGGAGAAGAACTTCTGCGGTTTTGGGGAATTCGGAAACGACTGAAGTCGGGACGTTGAACAGGGGGAAGAACTTGGGTGGGTATGGGGAGGTGCTCAACTGTGAACCCTGTTCCATCACAGCCTGTTTCGTCAAGGACAGGCTTGCTGTTAAATTAAAAAGAGGTGGCGGCATACCACCGAAATTCACAAAATTGTCAATATGGAGTGCAATTATGGCGAGAGGTTCATTTGCCACAATGCAAGCTCAATCGAGTACAGAGGTGACCTTTCATTATGAAAACGGTCATACGGACTCGTTTAAGGTTCCGGTTCCCGGTGCCCAATTCCAGCAGCAGTTACCCCAGTTGTTAGCGCAACCCTGGATTACCTTTCATCTAATCGATAACACGGTGATGGTCTCAACGGCTAAGGTTGTTAAGGTAGAAATTAATCCACCTGTTCCTGAAATGCAAGGTCCCGGGGTCATCAATAATGGCGAACGAGTGACGACGATGCAGCGTGGTGCTACGGGACGAATACCACAGAGTGGTTGAATTGTCAAGCAAAGATGCCGGGGATTTTGGAATTCGGTCTGGGTGATGGCAGGGAGGGGATTCATTACTCTAAAATGTTTACCCCTCCCAGGTCATGGTTGACTCTTTTTTAATAAAATTAGCTCAGTTTATCTCATGACAATCGTTAGTTTAATTCGCGCCGACTCTTACGAAAAAGCTGTTCTCAGGGAGTCTATAGAGACTGTATTAGCGCCCCTGGGGGGAATGGCAGCTATTGTCAAACCGGGAAATCGGGTGCTGCTAAAACCCAATTTGCTCACCGGGTCCCGTCCGACAAAAGAATGTGTCACTCGGCCCGAAATCGTTTCCTGTGTGGCGGAAATGGTGATGGAGGTGGGAGGAAAACCTTTTTTAGGAGATAGTCCTGCTTTTGGGAGTGCGCGGGGGGTGGCGTTTGCCAATGGATATCAGGAGATTGTGGAACGATTGAGTTTGCCAATTGTGGAATTTCATGGCAAGCGATATCCAACTGATGCGACGGAATTTAATCATTTACGATTGTCGAAGGAGGCAATGGAAGCGGATGTGGTGATTAATTTACCGAAGGTGAAATCCCATGTTCAATTGACGATGACGATGGGGGTTAAAAATTTATTTGGCTGTGTGCCGGGTAAGATGAAAGCCTGGTGGCATTTGGAAGCGGGAAAGGATGTGAATCGTTTTGGAGAAATGTTGGTGGAAACGGCGCGGGCGATTTCTCCTAATTTAACGATTGTTGATGGAATTATTGGCCATGAAGGGAATGGTCCGAGTGGGGGAGAACCCCGACTGCTGGGACTGTTGGCGGCGTCGGAGGATGTGTTTGCTTGCGATCGCGCCTTGTTAGAAGTTCTCAATGTCTCACCGGAACTTGTTCCCACTGCTGCGGCATCGTTACGATTAGGGGTCTGTCCGGAACTGGCAGAGATCCAGTTTCCTTTGTTGAAACCTGTGGATATCAAAATTGAGGATTGGAAACTGCCAGAGGCGCTAGTTCCCATTGATTTTGGAATGCCTCGGGTTCTCAAGTCTACGTTCCGGCATTTGTATATTCGGTTTATTAAGGAACCGATAAAATTGTATGGGAATCGTTAGGGTTAAGCGGTCGGTTTAGGATGAGATTCTAGGCATAAAAGACCCACAGGACTTCCGCATATTTGGAGAACCGACACGAAATGTAGAGGCGATTCGCGAATCGCCTCTACATTTCGGTGTAATCCTAACTCGGTTTTTCATTTAGAGTTAGGGGAAAAATCACTAAATTTTGCTGTTATTATCGGGATAAATCAGCAAGTATGGGGAAAGAAATCGCGTTTATAATGGTTACTGACAAAGGAAAATTTACGCTTCTCCAATTAAGGTAAATGCCGCCCATTCTCGGGGGTTGGGATACTGTTCCATTGTGGTTAACATGGCGGTTCTTAAAGATTGAGCTTTATCACAGGTTTGCTGGAATTGGTGATAAAATTCTTTCATAAAATCTAGGTTAGAGTTGCTGGGTGGCAACCAGAGAGACATCAGTAAACTGGGTACTCCAGCAGCGATAAAAGCCTGAGATAATTCCACGACCCCATCTCCCCAAATGCGCCCTCTGCCGGTATCGCAGCCACTCAAAACTACGAGTTGAGCTTGGAGATTTAAGTGCAAGATATCCTGAATAGTCAGGAGTCCATGAGTGTTGGGACTCGGTGCCAAGGCGATCGCCGATTGCAATCCTTCGATATCATCGAGAAAAGCATGGGTAGCCAGATGAATGATATCGGCAGAACGCATTTTTTGGACGATCGCTGATTTAGTGGCGCGATCGCCGGTAATCGCCTGAGTTTGCAGAACCTGGGCGATCGCCTCAGCTTCCAGTTGAGTCCCGGGAATTTGTAGCAATTGCACCGGAGGTTCCCCAAATTCCAAACAAATGCTGGGCATGGTAGGATTTCCGACGACGAGGCATTCTGGAGGCGATTCCAGGGGAAGACAGCCCTGAAGACTGCTATTACTTCCGACCGTTTGAAGGGCGAGTTCCCGTTCAACAATGGGTTTTCGCTGCCGATGAGTCACCTCCAAGGCTTGAATCGAGGGCGCGGTGAGCAGGGTATGCTTTTCAATGGGATATTGACCGTTGGAATCGATTAATGCGGCAAAGGGAACCAGGAACAAGAAATCTTGGGGAATAATCGTCACCCGTTTTTGGGGGTCTTTGGGCAGTAAATCGGCGATGGGTTCTAGGAGGATTTGATACAGGCACTGGAGTTGCTGACGACAAAGCAACCGTTCGCGATCGCTATAGCCTACATTAATTAATTCCCGGACGCTGCGAACCAGCCCCGCCAGGGAGGTATTATCTTCGTACCATAACGATTGTAGGTCTACTTGACGAAAGCTAATTTTCCCCGTTGGCGAAATTACCCAAATAAATAGTTCAGTGGCATAAGCATACAGGGTATTTAGCCCGATTTGCAGCCGGGACATTTCATAAAATTGTTGATAATCATAAATCAGGGAATAATAAACTAAAGTCGAGTTTTGAGCTTTAGCGATTTGTTTAATTTTATAAAGACTCGGGGGTTCTACGGACCCGTGGCACTTACCCTCTGGTCCTAATCGGGAGGCTAACAGATGCTCAACCGCTTTGGCGCGTCCTTGCTCTGCCACTTCTAAGGCAGATTCAGTTCTGCGTTGAACTACTAAAATTCGTTCAAAGCCTCGGTAAATATCCGGTTGTCCCTCATTCGCAAAAACGTTCATGCTTTGCCCCTAAATTCAGCATTCAATGCGATCGCCTTGATCGGGAGGAAACGCCGCGTTTTTTTTAGGCGATCGCTTCAATCATACTCGATTGCAGCTTTTATGAATAGCTTGTTTTCAGGCTTTTTTGGCGGTTTTTTGTTGCGTTTTGTTGCGCGATCCCCGCCTTCGGGCGATCGAACTGGGGAACTCAGAAGAATGGAGGATTGCGGATGAGACCCAATCCGGTATTTTTAGGTTTGCACAAACCGACAGATCCGCCGGGTTCAGCCACCGGGAGAGCAGAGGTTCCCGCACTTCTGTGCAGAAAAAACCCGGGTTTAAAAACCTGATAGAGTCTTAAAACTTTTAATCAATGGAATGAGTCGAGTGGATTAGGTCCCTAAAATTATGGACTCTAGCCATAACGAAGGGATCTAACCCTGACTACAAATTTGTCGGACACTGAAACCGATCAATATATAGAGAGATTTTAATTTGAGGATTGCCCCTAGGGGATCAGTGGAGGTTCCGGAGTGGATGGCTCGAAAACGGGAGCAACCGTTGGATTGGGGATCGGAACAGAGGGGGACAAGGGTTTGGCAGAAAGGGTATTGGCGACCAAAACATACCCTAAGTAAGCAGGTAAAACCATCGAAGTCACAGCGGCGATCGCACCGACCACATTCACCCACCCCGTAGCCGGTCCATAATGAGAGCGATAGGGGTCGAAATTGATCCCCTCTTCGTTGATCATCGTCCGCCATGCAGTCGCCCGCTTGAAGCGTACTCGGCGATCGTCCAGCTTTTCCAAAAGCGTCCAACCCGCCTGTAGTTCTTCCTCACACAATCCCTGGAAAATTTGGGGATCGCGAAACAGATCGAAACTCGCCCGCACGATTTTATACTCCCACTCCCCATTCTGGGAATCCCTAGAGGCCCCCACAGTCGCCTCGGGCAACGGGGGACGCAAGGCAGAAATCACCGCCGTCACCTCTTCGGGTTTAGGCGGTACTGAAAATTGTTCTGCACTCTTGCCGCCATTGAGAGGCAAGGAAGTGGGTGGGTTTTCGACTTTTGTTAAATTCCGATGATTTTGATGATCCGTCACAAGTTCTTCCTCCTCCTGATATTGTTGCCGCAAAAGCAGTTGCCGCCAGCGCAACCATCCCCCGGCAACCACTGCCTCAATGCCGAGACTCCCCACAAATACGCTCCACAACACAATGACTTGCATATTTTTCCTAATTCAAGGGGGTGAGATAAAGGATGAAGGATGAAGGGGACAGTCTAAGGGCGCAAGGATTGGCTAACCTATCAAATTTTATCTGGGGGTTAAAATTGGGTGATTTTCATGCAGAATTCTCACCCTTGATCCGGACTTACCCAGGACTGTACAGGATTAGGCTGGGCATATTCCCCCCTTAGGGACAAAAGAGCCTGGTTGTGGCTCTGGAATGGTCCCTTAAGACTTCATCGTTTAGACTTCACCCTTATTCCTTCAGTTTTAAATACCCTTCAACTAAACAGTCTGTTCCAATCGTCCGCCATTTTACCCGGTCTAAGCTTAAGGCATCATCCATACGGGTTAAGCCCAAATTTCCCACCGGCGAGGGTGCTGTTTGACCTCCCACAATTTTTGGAGCAATAAAAGCCAGAATTTTTTGGACTGCGCCATCGGCGATCGCCCGCGCTGCCAGCAGTCCACCACATTCCCACAGAACCGACAGAAACTCCCGCTGATAGAGGTACTCCATCGCGATCGCCGGAGTTAAGGGATCAAGCTCTATCACTTCAACGCCTTTATTCAAAAGCCGCTGCTGCATATCCGGATTTGCTCCGGTTTGAGTCAGCACCAGGGTCCCTGCCTCGGAAACCTCCCATAGCTGCGCCGATTCGGGCAAATCCAGGGTGCGAGTCATCACCACTCGTAAGGGGTTCTGAGTGCCGGTATGGTGACTGGTGAGCTGCGGATTGTCCTGGCGCACCGTATTTCCCCCGATGATGACGGCATCACAGACTGCACGCAGGGTATGCACTTCACGACGAGCTTCTGTACTGGTGATCCAGGCGCTGTGACCTGTGGTGGTGGCAATTTTGCCATCTAGGGTCATGGCATATTTTAAAATTCCAAAGGGACGATGGTAAATGACCCGATGGAGAAAGGCTTCATTCAGTTGGCGGCAGGCTTCTTCTTCGACGCCAACCACGACTTCGATTCCTGCCGATCGCAGGCGATCGATACCCCCACCGGATACCCGGGGATCGGCATCCACCATCCCGACGACCACCTTGGCGACTCTAGCCGCAATCAAGGCTTCGGAGCAAGGGGGGGTGCGTCCATAATGATTGCAAGGTTCTAGGTTGACATAGACGGTGGCTCCTTGGGCCTGTTCTCCGGCTCCTTGCAGGGCAAAGACTTCCGCATGAGGGTGTCCCGCACCGGGATGAAAGCCTTCTGAGATGATCTGGCCCTCTTTGACAATCACGGAACCGACCAAGGGATTGGGGGCAGTTTTTCCTAATGCAAGTTGAGCCAGCTCAATACAGCGTCGCATCATTGAGCGATCAAAGTCGCTACAATCACTCTCGCCGCTGGGGTTTGAGGGGCTGAAGTCTGGATTCGGGAGTCCTGGCGCTTGAGGGGTCACGGGCAAATATTCCTTGAACTGCTGTCATGATGAAGCCTAACCCTGAGTTTATCGAAAAGACTGACGTTCCAACAGCCACACAGTATAATCAAGTCGCAGCAAGGTTAAGTTTTGTAAAGTTGAAAGCTGAAAATTTTATCATGGACATTCAAAAAAGTCAAGCGATAAAACCAGCTAGGACCGGGCGATCGGCCCTAGGGGGTCGAAAGAGTGCTAAACGGATTGGGCAATGGATGGCGATCGCGGCGCTTCAGGTGTTGAGTCTCCAAGCCAGCTGTGTTCCGGCTGCGATCGCCCAGATTCCACTCGAACAATCTCAGCCCGAGGCTTCGACGGACGAATCTGAAACCACCGATTCTGCCGCCGCCGACTCACCGGCTACCCCCCCCACAACAGACACCCTATTGTCTTTATCCCCCAATACGTGGCTATCGGAAAACTGGTTTTCTCCATACCTGAATCGTCCCGTTCGCCTCGATGGACGGCCCCTATTTCCCGTGTCTCCCATCGAACTGGACGAGGGGTCTCGGGTAGAGGCGATCGAGCGACAACTCCAGCACTTACTGGAGGGCGTAAAAACCGAACTACAGCGCAATCGGCAGAGTCAGAACTCTGAGGGCACCTATTCATCCGACGAGATTACCACCTTCATCGAGCAAAATCTGAAACTGTACAACAATCCCCTGGGCGGTTTACCCGTCATTTATGCCCGGTGGGGGAGAGCAGACACCCAACAAATTAGACTCCTAACGGTAACTGCGTTAGATGCTGAACGCTTAGGAATGCCGCCGGAAATGGTGGCCGAGCGCTGGCAGCAAGAGATTCGCCAGGGACTCTTGCGAGCCTTGGAAGAGCGTCAACCGGAGTATCTCGAACAACAGATCGTCTGGGCAGTCTCCATCGCCTTAGCAATGGTGTTCTCCAGTTTGCTCCTGTTTTACTATCAGAAACAATTTAAACGGAAGCGGGAGCAAATCCTAGCTACTCCTTATCCTCTCCCCCAGGAGAGAACCCCAGTTCCGCCAAGGGAAGTCCAGCATTCATTAGAGGAGTCTGTTCCCCTCGCCGAATCTGAATCCGTTGAAATGCAGCAACAAACCGAATCGATGGAGGAGTTGCAGTACAAGATGAAACGGCAGCAACAGCTCAATGTCAACGATATCCAGCGACGCTTGGCGCAATTTGGGCAAGTCGTCATCTGGGGAGGCGGAACTTACAGCATTTTGGGATTGTTTCCCATGAGTCGAGGCGTTCAAGTTCTGATTTTGTCCTTACTTCCCGTTCCTTTGCGGCTATTCGGGGTGGTGTTGAGTACATACGTGGGGGTGCGCCTGAGTGCGATCGCCATTGATCGGTTCTTTAGTGTCTTGCAAGAGGGTAAATTAGTAGACTTCAATGCTTCCCGACGGTTGGCATTGCGGTTTTCCACCTTTTCCGGAGTATTTAAAAGTCTGACTGCCGGAGGCTGCGTGAGTATCGGCATTCTCATGGCTTTATCGGTAATTGGCCTCGATATTGCACCGATTCTCGCCGGGGCTGGGATTATTGGTTTAGGGATTTCCTTGGCCTCTCAAAGTTTAATTAAAGACACGATCAATGGGTTTTTGATTTTGTTTGAAGACCAATATGCGATCGGGGATGTGATTCTGGTAGATGATGTAGGCGGACTCGTGGAAAATATGAATCTGCGGATTACTCAACTTCGCAATGGGGAAGGACAGTTAATTACGATTCCCAATAGTGCGATTTCCATTGTCCGCAATCTCTCCAAAGAATGGGCGCGGGTGGATCTCACGATCACCGTCGCCTATCAGAATAATGTGGACCGCGTGTTGGAAGTGCTGCAAAAATTATCTTTAGAGATTTATAGCGAACCCGAATGGGAGGAAAAAATGATTGCTCCCCCGGAAGTGTTGGGGATCGACCAGATTGATCACTCGGGAATTTTAATTCGGATTTGGATTAAAACCAAACCTCTGCAACATTGGAGTGTGGGACGAGAGTTTCGCCGTCGGATGAAGATGCAGTTGGATCAGCATGGAATTGCGATCGGTGTACCTCAACAATCTGTGGTGTTTCAGAGTTCATTGGAATTGTTGAAACAGGCCCGTAATAGCAACGGCGATCGGACCCCTAAGATGCTGATGGGAAATTCTGATCATGCTTCATCCTAATCCGGAATCGGTTTCTAGGGTTGGGGGACAGCAAGGGTTAGAAACCGGGTTTCTGAACAAAAATTCTGGGGATTACCACCCCACTGAGCACAGAAACCCGGTTTCTTGTCCTCCTGATTTAATACTGTACCGATGCTCTAGGTGGGTTGCAAAAACTGACGACTAGGAGTGCGAGCATCTTGCTCCCTTTCTATAAAAATAGCGAGCAAGATGCTCGCACTCCTCATCGCTATCTGTATCTCATCACTCTGAGAACCGCTATAAGCTGTTGATACCAAATCCGGGTATGAAAAGTCGTTTTTATGGAGTAGCCCGCGCAGGCACCGCTTTGTCCGTGTAGCCCCACCATGCACGGGTGCGGGTTTTTATAGACCTTTGACAATTGGATGGAGTATGAGCATTTAAGCTGAATGATTCTAGGGAGCAAGATGCTCTTCAAGTAGGCAGGGCTAAACGCTTACTTGAAGCCTGCGCCAACGATGTGTGGTACTCCAAGCGGGTTGTTTGAGGTCTGTTCACAATTTATATGTGTAAGCAGCTTATCTACACAAATCCCCCACCTGTTTAAGGTTGGGGATTGTTCAGCCGTAATATAAACCTAACTTAGGATGACCGGGCTTACTTACGCTGTTGATTTAAGTATTGGATTAGGTCATCAGACCCCCCAATATGCTTACCGTTGATGTAAACTTGGGGAACGGTTGTTGCTCCAGAAATAGCCCGTAAAGAACGGGTGGTAATATTGTCCTTTAAGACAATTTCTTCATACTCAAACCCATGTTCTTTGAGGGCCGCTTTAGCGCGTGCACAATAGGGACAACCTTCTTTGGTCAACAGAGAAACACATTCGGGTTTCTTCGCTTCTGGGTTGATATACTTGAGCATCGTCTCTGCATCGGAGACTTCAAAGGGGTCGCCCTCCACCTCGGGTTCGATAAACATTTTTTCAATGGTTTTATCTTTGACTAACATGGAGTAGCGCCAGGAACGCTGACCAAATCCGAGGTCTTCTTTGTTGACCAGCATTCCCATTTTTTCCGTGAATTCGCCATTTCCATCGGGAATAAAGGTGATGTTATCCGCTTTTTGTTCTTTTTTCCATTCATTCATCACAAATGGGTCGTTGACGGAAACGCAGATAATGTCATCAACGCCATTGGTTTTAAAGGTTGGCGCTAATTCATTGTAGCCTGGAACGTGAGTTGAGGAACAAGTGGGGGTAAATGCACCCGGTAGGGAAAAGACGATGACAGTTTTCCCAGCAAATAGCTCATCGGTGGTGATTGTTACCCAGTCTGAATTTTGACGGGTTTTTAAGGTAACATTAGGAACGGTTTGTCCTTCACGATTTTGTAACATTATAGATTCTCCCAGTTGTTGATTGAGTGATGGATACCAGAATTTAGGGTAAATTTAGACAACAAAATCCCTCGTTTTTCTCGTGGGTTAGAGTAGATAAAACCCAAGCCAACGGCGATCGGCTTTCGTTTCGAGCCGGGTGGAAAAGAAAGCCGGGGATTAGGTGCTTCATTATTGTAGCGAATCTCAGGGACAGTTCAAGTATCGGGCAAAGTTCGGGCGATCGGTGGCTTCAGGCGATCGCTTTATGTCTGTCTCACGCTCCTTGACAAAACTCAACATCGAAGGTAACAGCGCCTTAGTGAATAAATTGCAATAAGTCGCGCTGTTGCCAGAGCATTAATATGCCTGTAATTGCCATTGTGGCCAGAGCAAGCTGACGAAAGTGCTGGTTGCTCATGCTGCGGAGCACATAGCGACCCAGGAGGTTACCGGGTGCTGCGGCGAGTCCGATCGCCAATCCATATCCCAGGTGCTGCGGTGTCATCGCACCAAAGGCCAAATAAATCACAATCTTGACGATATGAATCACCACCACGTTAGCGGCTTTGGTGGCAATCATTTCTTCTTTGATTAATCCATATTTGAGGTAAAGGGGATTTAAGAGGGGTCCACTGCTGCCGATGAGTCCGGAAATAAAGGAATACAGAAATCCGGCAGGTAAAAAATACCAGGTTGCGATCCGGAAACTACTTTCTTGTTTTTTCAGCCCAAAGCCGACTACGCTCAAAATCAGGAACAAGCCGATCGCCAGTTGCAGCCATTCTATATTCATTTGGGTAAACAAATACGCGCCTAAAATCGCCCCTAAAATCGCCCCGGGTAGGTACCATAGGGTAATTTTCCAGTTGATATCACTCCAGAATAAAAAGATCCGTTGCGAGTTTCCCAGCAACATCCCAATGGTAATCACGGGTGCCACTGCGCCAGACCCCAACAAAAGATTAACCAGTGGAATTAAGAGGAGCGGACTGCCTGCGGCTGCTAAGGTACTGGTAAACCAGGACAAGAAACTAGCTAGGGTTAACCAAACAAGGAGTATGGACACGAATGGAACGGCTGTTAAAGTTCTTTATGTATTATTCTCCCATCTTTAACCGAATTTTAACCTAGGAAGTTCCCCAGAATGAGTTGGGTTCGGGGGGAGATGAATTTGTCTGGGAAAAAAGGCACTCAAAGACGGGCGCAGGCGATCGCCTTCGGGATCAGGAGCTACCGCCCATAAACAGGCCATAAAAAAACCTGCTCCTGGGGTGAGGAGCAGGTTTTTCAAAGGAAGGTGTACCAGCATGTTTATCTTTCTGCTTCTATTGTGCAGTGAGTTTTCATGCTTGTCATCAGGAAAAATACGAGGGTTGGTTGTGGCGACATCCGTAATTTTGCTGACTCCTCTGGAAAGGTTGGCGATCGGTTGCTTCCCTGAATTCTGTCGGTTGATGACCCAACCCCCGGTTAAAATCTCCCTCTCTATCCCGCTGCTGTCACTTTATGACCCATTAACGATTTGTCGTCGTTTCAGACAACGAGGAGTCAGGCTTTCAAGCGGGTTTGACAAAAGACGGATATTCCAGGGTTTCACTGTCAAACCAATTGCTCAGGAGTGGAACGCACCTAGAAGGCCCCTTCTGGATCTAATACCCAATCCGGTTGGTAACAGTCGGTTTTCCCTTGTAGCCCGCGCAGGCGGGCTTTGTTCGTGTAGCCCCACCCTTGAGGGTGCGGTTTTTTATAGACCTTTGACAACCGTATTTCGTATAACTTCTCGTTTTTCCGAGTCCGAGTCAGTTTGGCTAGGTGGGATCAAAATTCCAGACCCAGGTAAAAAGCGCACGGATCATCTCCTCTAGGGTTTAGCTTTGCCCGGGATCGGTCTAACCCAGTTCCTCATCGTCTTGTGGGGGATGGGGAAATATTTTGGCCATCATGTAACGGGGGTTTAATTGTCCCGATCGCTCCCTGGGACCGTCGCCGCCATCTGGGGGGGCAATGCAAATGGCAGTTTGGTGAACTCCGACCATAATTGCCATGACTCCGTTGATGATCCCCTCGATTTGCTCGATCAGGTTTTGAGCGCGCTCTAAATCCGGTGTCAAAATAAAAAAGGTTTTGACTCCCGTTGGGGAGGGCGCAAGGCCAAATTGACATTCTCTTAACAGTTCCTGAGTCTGGCGATCTACGGAATCGTAGAAGCGGTTGAACAAGGCTTGATAAAATGATTCAGCAAGCTGGCGATCGCCAAAGCTGGGTTTATACAACATAATAACTCTCAAAGGTAACAGCGTTTCTAGGGCTTGAAAATACGGCTATGGTTCTAGTGTGGCCGTTTTTAATGTGACTCACTGCGATCGCAATTCCGGGTAGAACGTGACTCTCATCAGAATTTGCAGTGATGCAAATCCGGGTCAGGTTGTGTTTTCCTCTCCGACTTGGCCTGGGTTTCACAACGCTGTTGTTGTCTCAACTGTGCTGTTGCTCCCCTCGGCATTCGGCAACCCTCTTACAGCTTCATCGTCAAAGGCGGGTCCGCTGTAAGCGGCGATCGTTGATCCCGACCGGGTTGTATTGATAAGTTAGAACTGATACCGCAAAGACCCCGCTCATTTGTTTTCGTTCCAGTTCGACTCCTTTTACCCTGAAGGAGCGAATTTTTGACAAGGTGGCTTACCCCTCGACTTGGATCTGAGCTCGTTGTTTTACGATGTCCCTCTGGTTTGAGGTTGCTCCAAACCGGCGCAATCCGACTCCAACCTCCAGACGACCTGATGATCCGTGGGTTAGAACCGCTTGGGTGTTCCTTGACCACCGGGCTAAGGGAGGAAACGGACCCCAACTGTTCCGAATGTCGCACCGCGATCGATTCTACTCCTATCTTTCCTCTTTTCGCTCGGTTATAAACTAATGTAACGATTTTTCTTTCCCAAAACCATGAGACTAAAGGGAGATCCTATAGAAATTTCTATCATCAGGTATAGATTATCCCCACTTTAGGCCCGCCGAGACGGGTTAGCTTTCCCGGTTAAGATGCGATCGCCACGGGATGTTGTGGCCAGTCAAGCGTCCCAAACTTGTTCGCTTTTTATCACAATTCTTCTCCAGAATATTGACAAAATTAAATCCTCATGGTTTTTCTTCAAAAACATCGGCGCTAACCATTCAGGACTTTTCCTCGGCGCGATCGGCCTCCCGCCTTACCTCCATTCGGTTGAGGGGTGAGGTATCTGTTGTCGCGATCGCACCGGAATGGCTAGACTGTAATTTTAACAAAGATGGGTTGATCAACCCCCGATTCAAGAGGATAAACTATGGCAAATTATGACCTGCGAGGAGAACTCTATCGCGGCTGGATCGTCGTTCCGATTCTGGCAGAAGATATTTTTTTTTATGAATTTCATAGTCCCGAGGGATACCGGAATATCAACCTGAGACCCTTTGATAGTCCTGAAGACGCGATCGCCTGCGCCCGAGATGAAATCGATCAGATCATTGAAATTTTTGCAAAGGCTGCTTAAAGAGGGCGAGTTGCGACAGCATCAATAAACTCATCCTAGGACGGCGATACCGTCTTCGATACCGTCTTACATCTATCGGACCAGAAACCCGCTTTCTGGTCCTGATTTTCTGGGGAATTTTCTGGGGATGACCCAAGATTCTCTCAACACCACCCGGTTTCTAACCCCTTCTGAACCGGCCTCTGAAACACCCAGTTTTTGGACCAGCTTGCTTGCTATCCTCCCCATTCGGATAGGAAACCGGAAACCCTGAGATTAAACCCCACCGGGATCAATCTCAGGATTGTACTTCTGTATCTCAATAGCTTGATAAGCTCACCTTATATGTCTGATTAGAAAAAACAGGGTAATTACCCCTTTACAAATCGTTACAAACCCGTTAATGTAGAGACATCATACAAATCCACCTCGAAAACCAAATAGCAATCATAAAACTATGACCACCACTTTACAGCAGCGCGAAAGCGCTAATCTGTGGGACCGCTTCTGCGAATGGGTCGCTTCTACCGAAAACCGCCTCTATATCGGCTGGTTCGGTGTGTTGATGATCCCCACCCTCTTAAGCGCTACCGTCTGCTACATCATCGCCTTCATCGCGGCACCTCCCGTTGATATCGATGGTATCCGCGAACCTGTTGCCGGTTCTCTGTTGTACGGAAACAACATCATCTCTGGTGCTGTTGTTCCTTCTTCTAACGCGATCGGTCTGCACTTCTACCCGATTTGGGAAGCAGCCAGCTTGGATGAGTGGCTCTACAATGGTGGCCCTTACCAATTGGTGATTTTCCACTTCCTCATCGGCATCTTCTGCTACATGGGTCGTGAGTGGGAACTCTCCTACCGCTTAGGAATGCGTCCTTGGATCTGCGTTGCTTACTCTGCACCAGTTGCAGCAGCAAGCGCAGTGTTCTTGATCTACCCGATCGGACAAGGTTCTTTCTCTGATGGTATGCCCTTGGGTATCTCTGGAACCTTCAA